>JBCCUY010000503.1:0-2134 GCA_039196145.1 Bacteroidota bacterium | reverse complement strand
CCTTGATTGTCATTAGATAATCTTGGGTTCTCATCTTTACTGCATCCAAAAAAAGCCAAGCTTAAAGATAAAATGATTGAGAAGCTTGTTACTCTTAAAATGGTATTTACTTCAGTTTTCATAATTGAACGCTTAGAAATATGGAATATCTATTTGATTAAAGAATCCCCTGTAAAAGGGTTGTTGTAGTAACAATGCAAAGGAAATTCTGGGTAGTTATTATTTTCATTGTTGCACTTCATTGAAGCGCAATCAAATAAATATTCCACCAACAAAGGTTCTAAATGACACTTTAGAACCTTAAAGTTTGAAAATGATTACAGACCAGTTTAAACGACCGTTGTTAATTTCGGGACCTACGGAATGGCATGTGTTGAATTAAATTATCCTCCCAAAACACTACTGAGTTTGAACATGGGAAGATACATGGAAACTAAAATCACACCCACAAAAAGCCCAATGACCACAACGATAAAGGGCTCCATAACGGTCGACAGGAGTTTGGATTTTTGCTGGACCTCCGTGGTAAACTGTTGGTTAAGTCTTTCAAACACATATTCGGTCTGATTGGTCTCCTCCGAGACCTTGACCAAGGTTGCCATTTTATTACCAAAGATTTTATTGCGCTTAATACTTTCATTCAAGCTCTTTCCCGCCATGATGTCCGACTCCACATTTTTCAAAGCTTCTTGCAAGGGGTAAAATCGAATCATACGATTGGCCATTTGTATACTATTCAACATAGGAACTTTGGAAGAGGTCAATAGAGCAATCGCCTGTGTGAATTGGGCCAAATAAACGGAACGGGTAAAGGCACCGATATAGGGAAGCTTAAGCAAGAGAAAATCCCATTTACGACGTACACCTTCCCTTTTGAAAATAGGTTTTCGAAACACCAGAAAAACAAGAAGTGTCAAAAGTACGATCCACCCATAATCCCTAAGAACATTGGATGTGGCTATAATCCATCGCGTGATGGTGGGCAATTCCACCCCATTCTGTTTAAAGATATCCTCAAACATGGGTACTACCATTCGCAACATGAAGGCAACTACTAGCACTGCAGTTGAAAAAATAATAACCGGATAGGTCATGGCACTGATCAGCTGTCGCTTTTGTTCATTTTTACCGGCGAAGAAACTGCCCAGCTCCGTTATAATTTTCTCCAGCGTACCACTTTCTTCCCCAATTTGAACGGAGTAAGATTCGTACTCCGTGAACTCCTTTCGTTCGTTCAAAACCTCATAAAAGCTATGCCCTTTGTCCAAATCCTCAATAATGTTCGTATAAAATACCCTTAGTTTTTCCTTTTTTTGGTTTTCCGATAGCAGTTCAAGGGCTTCCCGCAGATGTATGCCCGCCTTTAACAATACCGACAGTTCTACGTAGAAATCCTCCTTTTTTTTGTTGTTGAAGAAGCTGCCAAATAGGGTGATTTCCTTTTTCAACAATTGCCCCAGTGCATCCTCGGAAGTGGATTGCCTGCTTTGTGACGGAGCGGTATGTTCAAGTTTGAATCCCATGTTAACGGTTTATGTAGGTGTTTGAGGCATTTTTCTTAAAAACAAACAGCTGTTGTTTTCCATGTGCTTTGGACAAGGTCAGTTCCAGGGCGTCCATTTCTCCCGCTGTCCGCTCATGCCCATGTAACCATAGCTTTATATCTGCAATTTCCAATTGGAAAGTGTCCTGTTGTTTCACCACATAGTCCTTATGCAGCTCATAGGTTACGCTTTTCATTTCATTTTCAAATAGCAAGACATTATTTTTTGGTGTATACCAAGCATCTTCATGCTGGTGAAAGTCCACCCATAGGCTTTGTTTTAACTGGTCAAATGCGGTGTTTCGGGCATAATTGCTTTCTATCCCTGACATTTGCCGTTGCACCAAGTTTAGAACGGAAAAGGCCAATCCCACAACAATGACGGTAAGTAATAAAACCACCAACATCTCGCTTAGGGTAAACGCCCGTATTTTTTTTACGCCCTTCATCTTTTGATCACAATTTCTTTGTTCAATGCCTCTTGACCCGCCCTGAAAACGATTCGTCGGGTTTGGTTCCAATCTTCTTCATAGACCTCCAGTTCCCAGTCCTTCCAAGTTTGATAATGCGGGAGCTGTAAAAGTTGATTTT
>JBCCUY010000502.1:0-2142 GCA_039196145.1 Bacteroidota bacterium | reverse complement strand
TTATTAACAATCAAACATGTAAAATTATGAAAAAAAGCATGGTTTCGGGACTGATCCGTTTTCAGGAGATTCCCGTTAAACGCAATTTGAAAATGAAGCCAAGTTTCTTACTGACTTTCTTTATGATTTGCCAACTAACTGCGAGTACCGTTTACGCGCAGAAAAAGGTACGTTTCGATTTTGAAAACGTCCCCATGAAACAGGTGCTGAATGAAATCAAGAATCAATCGGGTTTTAAGTTTTTCTACAACGTAAAGGAGATTGACGATACCAAAAAAATCACCTTAAAAGCTTCAGATGAACGGGTGCTGGCAGTTATTGACCGTTTTGCTCACCAAGAACAATTACAATATGCCATTAATGGAAATCAAATCGTCTTGAAAAAGGACGATTCCAAAAAAACCAACAGTTCCAAGGAGAAAGTTCAACAGGAGATACGGGGCTCCGTAAAAGATGAACAAGGCAATCCTTTGGCCGGGGCCAATATCCTGGTCAAGGGCACAACAAATGGAACACAAGCCGATTTTGACGGTAATTACACCTTGGAAGTAGCCGATGGCAATGCAACACTTGTGGTATCCTATTTGGGTTTTAAGACAACAGAAGTAGCCTTAAATGGGCAATCAGTTATTGACATTGTACTTCTTGAGGATGCTGCGAGATTGGAAGATGTGGTGGTGGTAGGTTCTAGAAATCCCAATAGAACCGCTACAGAGACCACTGTGCCTGTAGATGTCATCGATGTGGCCGCTATTGCCAACCAAGGCCCACAGGTAAGCGTCAACCAAATCTTGAACTATGTTGCCCCTTCATTTACCTCCCAGTCGCAAACGGTGTCCGATGGTACAGACCACATTGATCCTGCTTCCCTCCGCGGATTGGGACCTGACCAGGTACTGGTATTGATCAATGGAAAACGTAGACATACAACTGCCCTAATCAACGTTAACGGAACTGTAGGTGCCGGTAGCGTGGGAACGGATATGAACGCCATTCCCGCAGCAGCAATACAGCGAATTGAGGTCTTAAGGGATGGGGCCGCTGCGCAATATGGTTCGGATGCCATCGCAGGGGTCATCAACATTGTGCTGAAAAAAGCCACTGGAAAACTTGATCTCTCCCTGACCACAGGTGCCAATTTCAGCGAAAACAGCAACCAGTTTGAGGGCGGAAGCGATGGCGAAAAGTTCCAGCTGGACGCCAACTACGGACTTCCCATTGGAGAACGTGGATACATTAATTTTACTGGATCGCTTTCTACCCGTGAACCTGCATTAAGAAACAAGGATTATGCGGGTGATATCTTTCAGGGCTTCCATGGTGCGGAGCGAATTTTTGCCGCTGGGGGAGGCACTGTTGCAGATATGACCCTTCAGGATTATGCCAATGCGGCCCAGGGCATAAGTTATCTAGACCAAGGTGTTAAGGATCAAATTGCGGGATTAAATTTAGCGGACGAGACAGATATAGCAACGTTTCGCGATTTGCTGGGATTTGATGCTGATGAAGACGAGCTCGCTGCCCGGGGTTTGACCCGAAAGGACTTTCGGTTTAAAGTAGGGACCTCTCGACTTAGAGAAGGTAAGTTCTTTGCAAACATGTCCATTCCGGTTTCGGAAACCACGGAGATTTATGGTTTCGGTGGTATCAGCTATCGTCAGGGATTGGCTTCCGGTTTTTACAGAAGGCCTGCCCAAGGGGATGGTCGTGCCAACACTCCAGCATTTCCAAATGGTTTCCTTCCCAATATCGGCACGGATATCTTGGATCAGTCCTTGGCCATCGGAATTAAAGGTAAAATTAACGAGTGGGATGTAGATTTCTCCAACACCTATGGAAAAAACACCTTTGACATTACCGTGGGGAATTCAAGCAATGGAACTCTGGGGGTAGCTACACCAAGATCATTTGATGCGGGGGGCCTTGGCTTTAGCCAAAATACCACCAACTTGGATTTCAACCGTTTTTACGAAGAAATCTTTGAAGGTTTCAACGCTGCGTTTGGGGCAGAATACAAGGTAGAAAAGTATGAGATCATCGCAGGGGAAGAATCGTCTTATACTAGTTATGATATCAATGGCAACCCTGTAACCAGTGTGACACCTGATGATCAATTGGTCCGAAATAACTTTACAGGCGCGC
>JBCCUY010000501.1:0-2147 GCA_039196145.1 Bacteroidota bacterium | reverse complement strand
GCTGAGAGATTTATTTGACAGAATTATTGAAAATAAAGGGCCTTTAGGGAAATGGGCGTCGCAGGCGGAAGGTTATTTTGTATTCCCAAAATTGGAAGGCCCCATCTCTAATCGAATGAAATTCCAGGGAAAAGATGTAATTACTTGGAGTATCAATGACTACTTGGGATTGGCCAATCTACCCGAAATTAAGAAAGTTGATGGCGATGCCGCTCTTGAGCACGGTTCGGCTTACCCTATGGGCGCAAGGATGATGAGTGGCCACACAGACTACCATGAGCAATTGGAGCAAGAACTTGCCGCCTTTGTAAACAAAGAGGCTTCTTATTTATTGAATTTCGGATACCAAGGGTTTATGTCGGTAATCGACGCCTTGGTTGCCAAAGACGATATTATCGTTTACGATGTGGATTGTCACGCCTGTATTATTGATGGGGTACGACTGCACATGGGTAAACGCTTTACTTTTAAACATAACGACGCCGAAAGTCTTGAAAAAAACTTGGAAAGAGCCACAAAGTTGGCTTCGGAGACAGGTGGTGGTATTTTGGTGATTTCCGAAGGTGTTTTCGGGATGAGGGGAGAGCAGGGAATCCTAAAGGAAATAGTCGACTTAAAGAAAAAATTCAAGTTTAGACTTTTGGTCGATGATGCACATGGTTTTGGAACCCTTGGTAAAACAGGGGCAGGAGCCGGAGAGGAGCAAGGGGTACAGGATGAGATAGATGTCTACCTGGCCACCTTTGCCAAATCTATGGCCAGTATTGGAGCGTTTGTAGCGGCTGACCAGGAAATCATAGAATATCTGAAGTACAATCTTAGATCTCAGATGTTTGCCAAGTCGTTGCCCATGGTATATGTCAAAGGAGCATTGAAAAGACTGGATATGCTTCGCACAAGACCGGAATTGAAGGCCAAACTTTGGGAGAATGTGAATGCGCTGCAGAACGGACTTAAAGAACGTGGTTTTGATATCGGAACAACATCCAGTTGCGTCACGCCGGTATATCTAAATGGTAGTATTCCTGAAGCCATGGCGTTGGTAAAGGATTTGAGGGAAAACTATGGTATTTTCTGTTCCATTGTGGTATACCCGGTTATTCCAAAAGGATTGATTTTACTTCGTTTGATTCCAACGGCAACCCATACTATGGAAGATATTGCTGAAACTTTGGATGCATTCTCTGGTATTCGCGAACGTCTGCAAAATGGAACTTACAAAAGACTTTCTGCTGCTGTAGCGGCGGCAATGGGGGAGTAGGGTTTACTCTAGGCAAAGACGGCAATTTCAAAGCAAGCGGTTCACCGAAATTCTTTCTAGTTTATTTAAAACGTTAAGTGCTTAGCGCCTTTCTGTACGTTCTCCTACGTTTATGGGTAACAGGGTCAAAATGCTTCCACATTTGCCTAATGGCCACATTTTCTTCCAATTCTGGTGTTCTTATGCAATTTTCAACACCGCGTTTTTTGAAAGTTTTGTAGTATTCATTAAAAATTACCGCGGTAACACCTTTATTTTGGAAATCAGGTCGGATACCAATTAAATAGAAAATAACATCCTTACTGTGCTTCTTTGCTCTTAAAAGATGGAATACTCCTGTAGGAAAGAGTTTTCCTCTGGCCTTTTGGAGCGCCTTTGAAAATGAAGGCATAACAATGGCGAAGGCCACCAGTTCGTTGTCAGCGTCGACCACAAACTTGATGTATTCTGGATTGATAAAACTGATATATTTCTTTTTGAAGTACTCCTTCTGCACATCTGTAATCTTTACAAAAGATGCCAAACTGGAATAGGTATTATTGAATAGATCGAACATTTTGTCTACCCATGGCATGATTTCTTTACTGTTGTCAAAGTTGAGCTCTCGAAGCCCATAACGCCTTTTGATCAACATATTGGCTTTTTGGAACATCTTGGGGTCCGCATTGGCAAAAAGAAACTTATTCTCCAAGTATTCTTTTTCCTTTACAAACCCATGTTTCTCATAATGGGAAACATAATAAGGATGGTTGTACCAAGTGATCATGTTTCCTATATGGTCAAAACCGTCTATGAGCACCCCCACCTTGTCTAGATTTGAAAAACCAACCGGACCTTCCATATAACCCAGGTTGTTTTCTTGCCCAATTTCGGCCACTTTTTTGAG
>JBCCUY010000500.1:0-2149 GCA_039196145.1 Bacteroidota bacterium | reverse complement strand
TTGTTTCCTTTTTGCAGAAAAAGCTTAAGCTCAATTTGAAAAAGACACCTTTTCTCTTTATGCTGATTCTTACAATTCCTATGCTAATGGCTTTCCAGAATTGGGACGATCACGACAGATTCAACCGGTATACGGCAAGAGCTTCTGCCAGCGCCTATTTGGATTCTACAAAACAAGATGCCGGAGCCATACTTTTTACCATTGGGGATAACGACAACTTTCCGTTATGGTACCTCCAGGAAATTGAAGAATATAGAACGGATGTACGGGTTATCGTGACGGGGTATTTTGCCACGGATTGGTATATCGATCAAATGAAACGGAAATCCTATCAAAGTGAGCCTATACCTTCCCAACTTACCCATGAACTCTATCGCTATGGCAATAGGGACTATGTGTATCATCAACCGTTGACGGAGAATCGCTGGGACATTAAAGACTTTATGGATTGGATTGCTAGCGACCATCCAAAATCAAAACGCAAGAGTATTTTGGAGCAGTACGGATTGGACCCATCCGATTACACTGAGAGTGAATTGTCAACCGTGTTTTATCCCACGAATAAAATTCGAGTTCCTGTAAACAAGAAAAATGTATTGGAAAGTGGACTTGTTTCAAAAAAAGACGAGTACCTGATTGTAGATTTCATCGATATTGATTTGCCGGATGTTTTGTACAAGAATAGAATTTTAATGTTGGATATTTTGGCCAACAATGACTGGAAACGCCCTATTTATTTTTCTGGTGGAAGTTTTGATGATGCCGAATATATGTGGATGAAGGATTACCTACAGTTAGATGGTTTGGCCTATAAATTGGTGCCGATCAGAACCGAATTCGAAGGTGGGGTAGATATGGGACGCATAGATACCCAAACGGCATTCCAAATTGTGAGCCAATGGGATTGGGGCAACTCGGGCGATCTTGATATCTACCATGACCCGCAAACAAGAAGGCAATTTGGGGTTAGTTTTAGGATTAGCCTGGCTCGTCTCATGGAGCAACTGATCGCGGAAGGAAAGATTGACCGTGCAAAGATGGTAATTGAGTTGACGATGGAAAATATTCCTTTTGAATTTTATGGGTATTATATGTTTGTATAGCCTTTTTTGGAAGGATATTACAAAGTAGGGGAGGTTCAGAAGGCTCGAGAACTTTTTAAGAAATTGCAGCAGGTCTACCATGAACGATTAGTCTACTATGCCGGGATGGAGGTTGCCACCCAATATGCAAAAATTGATGATGTCCTTTCCGATAGTTATGCATACAGACGTTGCCTTGAAATCTGCGGGGAAAACAATGACAAGGATTTTTATGAAAAGGCAACAGAGACCTTTGAAAGGGATATCTCCATGCTGGAACATCTGGTGGCGGAGTAGAAGCTAGGTGTTGGTCAGCTCGGAAAACAAACTTTCCAGATTTTTATTTTTTCTGCTCAATTGTAAAGTTTTCAATTGATTGTCATGGGCAAAATCAAAAACTATAGGTCTCATATCCGTTTCTGTGGAAAAAGTGAGCTCGTATACAAAACCTCCGGTATTCTTTACCTGCGATACATGGGGCAGCTGATTTAGGAGCACTTCTTCTACCCGGTAGTCAAACTCTACCTCTATGATTTGCTCCTCAACATCACGCAGTTCATCCAGTTTCTTATCTGCCACCAATATCCCCTTATTGATTATAATGACGCGATCACACACAGCCTCCACTTCCTTCATAATATGGGTGGAAAGCAAAACGGTCTTTGTTTTGCCAATATTTCGAATCAATTTTCGAATCTCTATAAGCTGATTAGGGTCTAGCCCTGTAGTAGGCTCATCCAAAATTAGAACTTCCGGATCATGTAAAAGCGCTGCGGCCAAACCTACACGCTGGCGATATCCTTTAGAAAGTTGCCCAATTTTTTTGTGCGCTTCAGGGGTGAGACCAGTTTGTTCTATAACCTCTTCAATCCTGGCTGTATCCGATTTATAAGCATTTGAATTGAAACCGAGATACTCCCTAACATACATATCCAGGTAGAGCGGATTGTGCTCCGGCAAGTAGCCAATGCTTCTTTGAACTGCTGGTTTGGACTGTAAGACATCATGGCCGTCAACCGTAGCGTTCCCGGAATCTGCTTTGGAATAGGTTGTCAAAATACGCATCA
>JBCCUY010000499.1:0-2152 GCA_039196145.1 Bacteroidota bacterium | reverse complement strand
GTACCTTTATGCAATTGATAACTGGCAAGGTCTGCTTCTAGGTTGGGATGCCAACTAATGGAAATTAAATTATTTTCAACAGAAGCAATTAATCCTTGAGGGGTTGATGGAGGATTAATATCTTCTGTAGTAATGTTAGCTTCAAAGGATAATTCAGAGACATTTCCACCACTATCTGTTGCAGAAACTCTATAAAAATATTGTGTGGAACTAGCAAGTTCTGTATCTATAATTTGAGGTGAGTTAACAATACCAATCTTGGTTGCCTGCGTACTATCTGAAAAAGAAGTAGTGGATCTCCAAACAGTAAAAAAATCAAAGTCTGACTCAGTATTATCATTCCAGTTTACAATTATATTGTTATTCCCATCAATTTCTAGGCTAACCTTTAAAATAGGATTTAGATAAGATCAAGCAGGTATTTTTGCCTGCTTTTTTACTTTGTGCCCATAATTGTTAGGGTTTCTATCCCTAAAAAGTACAATTTCCATAGATTTTTCTCTTGTAACTCATGCGACCTTAAAATAATGGCAATATAAATACAGCCTACTTTTTGGTAAGTTTTCATTGTCCCATAAGTTGTATGCGGAAGGCTCAGGCAGCAAGTGGAGTTGCACACTGGTCGGCTTTTTTGTCTTTCTTTTTGGAGACAAACACCGCATTGGCAGTAAATACCCCAAAAAAGACCCATGCCTTTTCATTGGGGCCGTTCCTTGCCCTTACCTTTTGCAATCCATAATGGTTCTTCTGGTTACCAAAACTACCTTCCAGTCTTGTCGCCCTTTCCTTATTGAGTGCTGCCTTGAGTTGCATGATCTCCTTTCCGGGC
The DNA here is from genome assembly GCA_039196145.1 of Bacteroidota bacterium. Classification (GTDB taxonomy): domain Bacteria; phylum Bacteroidota; class Bacteroidia; order Flavobacteriales; family Flavobacteriaceae; genus Flagellimonas. The sequence continues at coordinate 1,323 of JBCCUY010000499.1, read as the reverse complement.
TTTCTCCCTTTTGGGTCAAAAGAGTGGAATATTTGGTTTTCTGAACAAAAACACCTGTTTTCATTCGTAGCATAGATCCTATCAGCGGATACCTGATGGCATTTTCCAAAGGTGGCCCTATGTTTCAGGACACTTATCTTTAAACGTTTGCACTCATTGAAGGCATTGTAGTTGAAATGTTCGAGGATATTGATACCGCCCACCTGTAACATATGCACCTTCGCCCCGAACTCGGTAGGCTTGTTCTCTTTACCTCTTTTGATGGGACGGATATAGGGCTTGTGCAGGGAAACGATCCTGTCCTTGACCTTGCTACCTGGATGATGGAACAGATAATATTGTTGTTGATATACCTGCTTTATCGTTTTCAGGTATCGGTAGAAACCTCCGTCCAAACTATCCTTAAAATATACATTGAGCAGCTCCTGTAGGGCGTTCAGCCCCCTTTTGAGCAGGTTGAGCAATGACCTTATACGTTTTCGGGTCTTTTTATGTGCCTTGCGCTTGAGTTTGCTGTAGGCCAGATACCTGCGCTTCTGCACATCGAAACGTTCTTTTTCCTTGCCCAGACGTACCCTCAGCCCTTTCCGTAATGGGAAGAGTTGCTTGGCATAAATCCATTCACAACACTCCCACAACAATTTTACATCGGTCGGATAACGGATATAGCTCTCATAGCACGTGGCATCCATTTTCAAAAAATGCTTCATTTCTATGTCCCCCTGCCAATGGCCTATCAGGATACGCTGTACCTCCCCCAGATTTGCTTGATGGGCGATAAAGCCCCTGATCCTGCTCACGATCCCCGTATCTCTTATCAGTTCTAAGGTTCCTAAGCGCATACCGCAAAAAAGTTGAAGGGAAGGGTTGTGATTGATGTGCTCGATGAGTTTTTCATCACTTACTCCGAGCTCATGTTTCAGGAACATCAGGGCAAACTTGCCACTGTTATCGAAATATTCTTTGCGACCGCAATTGTTCTTGGGGCTTGGCAAGCAGTCACGCAATTGATCCAGTGGTAAAGCTTCCCGCATTTTGCCCCAACTGCTCATCTTGAATTTATACCATTGAGCCCCATTTGTTTGTTCAGCAGAAAATAGTTTTACTTGCATTGTCTTTTCTTGTTGTGTTGGAACTCTAAGAAAAGAAAAACCCTCGAAAAAATGGAATCTTCCATGATTTTGAGGGCCTATTTTATCATAAAACCAACATAAAGTGCTGATAATCAATATGATAATATTATAAAGGTTAGCCTAAGTATCTACAAAGGGTGGAAGAATAGTTGGAAATAAAATCATTGAGTTTTTTTTATCTGCCAAAAAT
>JBCCUY010000498.1:0-2160 GCA_039196145.1 Bacteroidota bacterium | reverse complement strand
CTTACCAATGATGGAAAGAAAATATTCAAGAGTGACGGAACGGAAAAAATTTGGTTTCTAGACCCGGAAACCCTTACCGAGATGGGAAATATAGAAACGGTAACCAACAAATCCATCTTTAACATGGCCAACGAGTTGGAATATGTTGATGGCAAAATCTATGCTAACGTCTATCAGAAAGAGAGCATTATGATCATTGACGCGGAAAGTGGTGCCATTGAGGGTGTGGTAAATTTTGGTGGATTAAAGAAAAAGGTTACGCAACATGAGAAGTTGAACGTGCTCAATGGTGTGGCCTACCATCCCACAAGGAAAACGTTTTTTGTAACAGGAAAGAACTGGGACAAACTTTTTGAAGTTCAAATCGTAAAAAAACAATGAGTTCCTTTGAAAAGACCATCACGGTGGGCCAAGAAGATTTGGACGACCTGAATCATGTGAACAACGTGCGCTTTGTTCAATGGATTCAGGATATTTCAAAGGAACATTGGCAAAAGGTAGCGCCTCCTGAAATTCAAAAGGAAGTGGTCTGGGTGGTTATGAACCACAATATTACCTACAAGAATGCCGCAAAATTGGACGACATCGTTCGAATACGCACCTATATTGCCCAAAGTAGGGGAGCTACCTCGGTACGAATCGTTGAAATGTATAACGATAAAACAAATCTGCTTTTGCTACGTTCCAATACCGAGTGGTGTTTATTAAATGGCAACACCCTTAGGCCCAAACGAATATCCCAGGATATTGTTCAACTTTTTTCTAATTAGCGGGCTTTTCCATAAGTAAATGGAAAACAACAAGGCCATTGGAAACAAACCAAAGGATGCGTCCATACTTTTACCTTATAGCGTTACTTTCAACCATTGTGCTATGGACATCCTGTAGAAAGGACTTTGAATATGCCCCAAGTGCAGGTAATCTAGAGTTTTCCAGGGATACCGTTTTTTTGGATACCATTTTTTCAAATATTGGGAGTAGTACCTATTCCTTAAAGGTATATAACCCTACTCGGGACGATGTTCTGATTCCTTCCATTCGATTGGGACAAGGACGGGAAAGCGACTATCGTTTAAATGTGGACGGTATGGCCGGAAAGGAGTTTACGGATGTTTCCTTACTCGCACAAGATAGTCTTTTCATCTTCGTGGAGACCACATTCGATATTTCAAATACCAATGAAACCAGCTTCCTGTATACGGATGCCATTCTATTTGATTCAGGTAGCTTTTTACAGGAAGTGCAACTGGTCACTTTGGTCAAGGATGCCGTTTTTTTGTTTCCTGGCACTTTGTCCGATGGCACTACGGAAACTATCACCGTAGGGTTGGACGCTGATGGAAGGGAAATCGAGGTCGAAGGTTTTTATCTTTTGGATAACCAACTCAACTTCAACAATGAGAAGCCCTATGTGATTTACGGGTACGCCGCCGTACCTGCTGATAGACAACTTATCATAGATCCGGGTGCCCGGGTCCATTTTCACAAGGACTCTGGTATTTATGTGGCAGATGGTGCCGCTATCCAAGTAAACGGTGCCCTAAGTGAGGACCCCACTTTATTGGAAAATGAAGTTATTTTTGAGGGAGATCGGCTGGAGCCCGAGTTTTCGGATACTCCAGGACAATGGGGTACTATTTGGCTAAGTCCCGGAAGTAACAACAACCTCATTGATCACTTAACCATCAAGAACGCAACGGTAGGTTTATTGGTAGAAGGCGACGGAGTATCGCAATCCACAACCCTTACGTTAAACAACGCACAGGTGCACAATAGTGCCAATATCAACCTTTGGGCCAAAAACGCCTCCATTATCTCGGAAAACACGATCCTGGGCAATGCAGGAAACATATCCCTGCACTGCAATCTCGGAGGCCGTTATACGTTTACCCATACCACTATTGCCAATTATTGGACCGAAGGATTTAGGGATGGGGCCGCCTTGCAAATCGATAATTTTTCCCAAGTACTATCGGCAGACCTTAGTGAGGCTTCGTTTGTAAACTGTATTGTTGATGGCAATATGGCGCTAGAACTTTTCCTCAACAGTAATGGCACTAATGCATTTGATTTTTCCTTTAAAAATTGTTTGGTGAAATTCAAGGATGACAATGGACAATTTGCCCAAAATCCGTTGTACGATTTTGAAAACACCGATAT
>JBCCUY010000497.1:0-2179 GCA_039196145.1 Bacteroidota bacterium | reverse complement strand
CAGGAATGGACCAAGCAATGGCTTTTGGTGCTACTATGCAAGTTAGCTTGAGCCAAAATGGGCTTTGGTCAACTCTTTTTGGAAAAGCACCAGATATTAATAATCTTGATAAAGTACACGGAATAAGTCATTGTGATAGATACAACAGATATACCAATGAGGTTGAAAAACAACTCGAAGAGAGAGAAGTTGACGGAAAAATTGGCATTCAAGATTTGGTAGAAATCAAAGAATGGATAGCCGAAAAAGAAGGTGTAGAAATCATCAGTTCGAGCAAACAAGAAACGGCTTTACTCTTTGGTTACGCAGGTGGAAATTTGGAAACGGGAAAAGTATTTACCGAGGATATTATTCTGTTAATCAATAATAAAATGCCAACTCGCGGTGGAAAAATGACACTTGACTTATTTGAGAAAGCACAAAAATTGTGCAAATGGAAAAACTAAAAATACTGCACACAACAACGTGTATAAGCAATAGCGGTTTGAGTGTTAACTCGAACCGCTTTTTCATTTAATTAAAGTATGTTGTAATCTAAAAGGTAGTCGCTTAAAATCCGCTACTACTTATAGCCAAACCATTGTGAGGAATTGGAGAGACTTGGACCCGAAATCGCAGGTCTAAAAGGTAGCTATTTCATCTTTTCCAAATTGATTTCAGAAGCTAACGTAGGTACGAACCGCAACATGGAAAATATAAGAAAAAGAGCCTTTTAGCACTATTCTAAGTCAATTCATTGTACTATTCCTTACGTTAGTCAGTATACTATGCATGAAGAACCCAACCAGAAAGAATGGAAATATAGGAACAGCTTTGAATTCGTAAAAAAGCACTTTCAGAAATTTCCTGAAAGTGCCCGTCAGACATAAACTAAACCCCAAACTGTCGTAGGTGATGATCCACGTGCTTAAAGGCAAACTTACCTACCTGGGATGCGTCCATTTTCTGGAAAAAAGGATGCCTAAAATCCGAATAATGCGACGGCTCAATGGAAGGATATTTGTCTAATAGTGTGATCCATTCAGCAATCAATGCGTCAAACGGTTCATGCACCTCTTTTATCCTTAAATCGGGATGTGTGGGGCTATTTTTCCCAAATGGACGATCGTCTTTTATATCTGACTTCAATGCCATTTTCCCAAAAATCTTCCCAATAAAGACTGGCTTAAAGACTTTTTCCCTAAGAAGCATGCGTTCGTTTTCAATGCAGTGCCTTAGCATCTGTTTTACATTCATTTTGCCCCACTTGGCTTCACTGGATTCATCGAGCTTATTAATTCTCGTTTTAAATGCATCTATGACCGTGTTATCGAATATACTGTTCATGATTGTCCTGTTTTATGGATTGGATTAATTGTTTTCAGCGAATGCTTTGAGGCGTTGCAGACCCAATTGATTGGTTTCCGTCATTTCCTTTTTCACTCCAAAAAGAGACATCATGAATTTTTCAAATCCCGAACACGGTACCTCAAATACCTGGGTTACAACCGTACCCTGCTCTTTTGCTTCTAGGTGATAAGTAAATGAGGCAGATACTTCGTATGGTTCCATCATTTCACAGGCCATCTCTAGGAAAGTGTTTTCCTCTGCTGTGGTAAGTATTTGTTGACCCTTACTTTTTTCTGCTACCCCTTCCCAGTGAAAAGCTGACCCTATTTGACCGTCTGTACCAGTTACATGATTTTTTTGTTGTGGGTCTGTAACAAGAAATGGTGACCACTCCGGAAATTTTTCAAAACTTCGAAGTAGGTCAAAAACCTGCGCTTGATTTTCAGCTACGTAAACGGTCTCTGTGATGGTGATGCTTTTCTTTTGACCACAGGCAGCTGTCATGCTTAATACAAATGCCAATGATAGGATTTGGATACTTGGTGTAGTTTTCATGATTAAATTGATTAAGTGTTAAGCGTTTAATTTTGTCAGTAAGAGTATTGAGGTTGCCAACATTGGACACCTCTTGCGATTTTTTTCAAAAAAAATTTTCCCGAAGGGCTAGCTACTATACTATTGCGACTTGACTGAGGGATCAATAACTTTCAGAGTACTGGAAAAAAGTTTCAAAAAAATTTTAGGTACATGTCCAATTTCCCGGAGCTCGATACTCTAAAGAATAAAATGGGCTAAATGTCCAGCTAAATTTTTCACTTATTTAATAATTTAAAGCGATGAAAGAATTCAT
>JBCCUY010000496.1:0-2184 GCA_039196145.1 Bacteroidota bacterium | reverse complement strand
TTTACGAGTTCTCTTGGTGAACGTATGTCAATCTGTTTATAACCTTGTGCTAAGTTGACGGAATTATAACCGATAATCCGCATCACATTTACGATATGTTTAAAGTTCCAACTTACTAAGATGTTCGCATTGTGAATTGTCGCAAGGGCAATGTGCAAACAATCGGCGTAGGATGTTTTGCCCACGACACCTTCATCAATATATCTTTTGGCAAGTTGGGCCGATCCACATCTGATTTCACGAATTCCATAGCATTTTTCGGGATAGAATTAGCTCTCATTCTAATCTTTTGTGGTGCAAGCCGCAATTCGTCCGTTGTTACATTCGAGATGATGTCAAATTCGTCATTATCAATCCGTTCAAACAATGGTTCGGTATGCTCCTTAAATTCCTCGTCAAAAAGTCCACCAAATACCGAAGTGTCCAAATAAATCCGCTGTTTTTTCATGCTCTAAATTCACGAAATTTGGAGTGAAATCAATTTTGGCTATGGATTTTTTTGCCTTGTGCCTAACTATGAAATAAACCCAAAAAGTTGCATTTATTTCCTTTTTTACTACAAAGATAGCTTTTTCCGAGATAGTCGGGGAGTTTGTAATGCTTGTTAAATCAGTGTTGCTTATATGGGTATAAGTTTCAGTGGTTTTCCTGCTATCACAGGGTTACGGAACTGTCCAAATCCCTGAAGTTAATTCATGACTTAGCAATCTATCATTCTGATGTATCTTTTGGTGAAAATGAAAAAGCTGCTTTGTTTGATTTGAAAACCTTATGGGAAGGGTTTGATAAGATTGAGAAGTATAATGTATCGGGGAGAATTATTCGCTGTAATTCTCCCTAACAGACCTCCTGTACAAGACCCATGTGGTGTGAGAGATGCACTCCGTCAGTTATCGGCAGAGCCGCCTACTCGACTAGCCAGTTTTTTTCATTTTAATTTCTTCATTGATGTCTTTTCAATCAATACTTTCATTTGAGATATTGCCATTTTATTAAGCCTTTCCATTCTCTCTGCTGGATCAACACCTGCTTTTATCAACTCGGCATTCATGCTCTCCATGTTCGATAATACAACTAGTTGCTCCATTGTTGCATAATCTCTTATATTTCCTTTTTTGCCTGGATTTTCGTTTCTCCAGTTCTTTGCTGTTTTTCCGAACAAAGCAACATTTAACAAATCAGCCTCGTCAGCATATACAAAAGACGTTCGTTCGATATTTTTGGGTATTAGATTTTCTTTGATTGCATCCGTATGAATATGATAATTTACTTTAGCCAGGGTTCTTGTTAAATTCCATTCCAACTGTTTTGTGTCAAACTCTTCTTGTTTCAAGCGTTTAAATTCTTTCAACAAGTATATTTTGAACTCTGCACTTATCCAGGATGCAAACTCTAGTGCAATATCCTGATGTGCATACGTCCCTCCATTTTTTCCTCTTTTGGATATAACACCTTTTGCATTAGTTAGTTCTATCCATTTTGAAGGAGAAAGTATAAATGAATTACTACCTGCCTCGAACAATAAGGAGTCGAATTCGACCCCTTTAAATTCAGGATTGTTTAATTGCTCCCAAATCCCTAAAAATTCAATTGTTGTTCTTGAACGCATCCAGTTTTTTACAACACCTTTCGGTTCCCCGGGATTTTTATTTCTCACCATATCTGTCAGAGAATAGAGGGCTTTTATTTTTTATTCCACCAACCATTCCGTTTTCGTATGTAAATTATTTGACCAGAATGATAGGCATTATGTGCAGTCATATTCACAATTTCCAAACTCCATTCGGTTAATTGCTCATCCGTAGCTTTTTCCATTAGTCTTTTCCATTCTGTTTGAACACTGTCCAATTTGGCCACAAGACTTTCCCATTCTTCATCAGTATATTCTTTAAAAGTTGTTTCATTGTCGACTTCAAAATCAGACATATCTTCTCCTTTGAAAGCCTTTAAGTTCATTTCACTCCAAAAAGTCAGATGTGATACCAATTCTCCGATTGAGTGGTTTTCCGTGCTGTCTTTCCAATTCGATTGTTCAGCGGAAAGTCCTTCGATGGCAATTTTTGTCGGAACAAACCAATTTTGTTCCGTATGCGTGTTTTTTAATTGTTCAATGAGTAGTGGTTTTAATTTGGATACGTTTTTATTTTCTGAGCAACTCGAAAAGAGAATAATAATTCCGATTAA
>JBCCUY010000495.1:0-2194 GCA_039196145.1 Bacteroidota bacterium | reverse complement strand
TGGTGATGATCATAATCATGTATATGTGTACCAGGGCCATGTTTGTGGCTTACCTCAAAAGAAAGTGTCGCCCATTTGGATCTATGCGTCAATTCATCACTATCCGCAACTTCGGTCATGTAAATGGTCCGCAGATAATAGATGCCGTCTTCGGGAAGATTTACTAAGACCCTGCCTTGGTCATTGGTACGTAATTGCTGGCCGCTGACATGGGTATGCAACTCCTTTTTTTCCGTTTGGTGGGAATGGCCGTGTTGATCATCTGTGTGTGGATGATTATGGGAATGTGCTTCCCCACCGTGCTTATGCTCATGACCATGGTGTGTATGGGCGTGGGCCACTTTCAGAAAGTTGGCATAGACCAATTGATCCGCTAAGGGTCTGCCATCTAGCAACAACTGCACTTCCAGCTTTTCACCGCTATACTTTTCATACGGATTTGCCAAAGGAACAAACTCTATGGGATAGCCAAGCACCGTACTCCAGTCGTTTGTCTTGGTGTCACCTACCTGATAGATGGCTTTTACGTGTTTTTCATAACTTTCTACCGCATCTTGATATAACACGCTATCGCGCTGCCGTTGCTCCAGCATATCCAAAACACCATCGTGTTCCAAATAGCTGTTGAATTTTTCAGCAGCAAGCTCTATGTTTCGTGCTTTGGTGGAGACACCCGCCACATAAGTTCCCGATTCTCCCGTAGTAAAAGTAAATTGAGTAATGGTACTGTCTTGGTCTTTCCATTGTTCCGGGGCAATGGCCATTCTTTCACCCTTGACGATAACCGAAGCGTCCAGCATGCGATCTCGGGCAATGATATTTTCGCTCCTTTCAAAAGTCCCATTGTAGAGGCCCAAGGTAGCCTCTTGATTAGGTTGCAAGAGGTAGGTTTCCATTTTTATATACAGATCGTGACTGCATAATAAAACCACAAATAGAAGATAAGAGAGTTTGCGCATAAATAGAAATTTTAGTTTCAAATATACAAGCAAAACACACGAGTGATAGAGGTGTTGGAACAGAAAATTTGGTTTTTAAGGTCATATCAAAACCTACGTTTTCGGAATATGGCCTTTTTGGGATACTTTCATATCCTTATGAACGGCCCATCGTTTGGAAGAATGGCAATGTGCATGAGTACTTGTAATACTAAAAAAGTGGGGTTATCAAGTTTATTGTTATTTTAGAATCCGTAAAAGGATTTGGATTACTTTGAGAAGTAAAATTATACCTCCAGATCGAAGCAACAACCGATTACATCACCTAACCACCTAACTAAAACATGGGTCGAAATTCCTTTTTTATTGTATTGATAACACTGATTATCGGTGTCTCTTGCAAAACCGATAAAAACAAGAAATTCCGGATTGTCCGTTCCCAGGAACTGGCCGTCAAGAACAGGGTGCACAATCAATTGCTCGAAATAGAAAAGGAGCAGGGTTGGGAGTTGCTTTTTGATGGTAAAACCCTTACCGGTTGGCATCTTTACAATAACCCGGACTCCACCCGATTTTCAGCATGGGAAGTAAGGGAGGGCCATATTTTTTGTAATGCCACCGATGAAGCCAAAATCTTTGGGGATTTAGTGACCGATAAAGAATTTGAAAACTACGAGCTGGTATTTGATTGGCAGATGGCAATCAGGGGAAACGGAGGTGTTTTCATTAATGTACAGGAGTTACCGGAATACAAGGCTACCTACCAGACAGGGCCTGAATACCAACTACTGGATCCCGAACATATGGATACTAAAACCCCTATGAAACGGCCCGGTTGTCTGTGGGGATTATCACCTCAATTAAACAAAGTTGAGGCCAAACCTACTGGGCAATGGAATACCGCAAGAATCGTTCAACAAGAGGGGAAGATTCAATTCTACCTCAACGGTGCGCTGACCGCGGAAGAAGATTTAACTTCAAAAGATTGGATTACCAAAATTAACGCATCAGGTTTTAAGGATGCACCTGGTTTCGGTAAAGCTACCAAAGGGAAGATTGCGCTACAGAACTGGTATTTTGAGGCCTGGTTCCGCAATATGAAAATCCGTGAGCTATAATGAAAGTATAACAGAACACCATAACCCACCAGTTCCATTTTAATGGCGCATTAAGGATATATTGAACTTTTGTTGCGGCCGAATGAAAAAGGACTGGTAGAACTTTTGAAGAAGGAGCGTGCCTAAGCAGTGGTCCAG
>JBCCUY010000494.1:0-2208 GCA_039196145.1 Bacteroidota bacterium | reverse complement strand
TAACCGCCTGTTCACCGGACTTACCCTTTTTGGAATTGCCATGTTCCATGCCCAGTACACCCTCAAACCCTTTTTCATGGATCCACTTAAAGACATTCTTATAGTTGATTTCACCTGTGGTGGGTTCTTTTCGCCCTGGATTGTCACCAATCTGAATATAAGCGATCTCATCCCAAGTAATCTCCATGTTGTGGATAAGGTGGCCTTCATTTTTCTGCATATGATAGATATCGTACAATATCTTGCAGGACGGGCTATCGACTCCTTTGCAAACTAAATACGTTTGTTCCGATGTCCTCAAATAAAGGTCCGGGGAATCAGATAGCGGCTCTAGTACCATGGTCAATCCATGGGGCTCAAAAATTTCTGCACCGCGGCGCAAGGCTTCGATAACGTTTGCATTCTGCACACCGATAGGAAGATTTCGTTCAAACCCGCCAGGAACAACGGTCATCCATTTTGCATTTACCCGTTTGGCCACTTCAACAGCTTTCTTACAGCCATCCAAAAATATGTCTAGATATTCTTGTTTGCCCGCAGCTAAGGTATTTGCCATATTACCACCCTTATCCACCACAAAGACGCCCATGGTCATATTGCGTTTGGCAAGGGTTTCCCCCATTTTGGTCTGTAAGGCCACGTCACGTTTCATCATTCCATTGTCCTCAAAAGCAGTGAACCCTTGATCCGCCATAAAATTGATTTGATCTATGGGATCTTCTCCGGCAAGTTCTTTGAACATACCTAGATGAGGGGCATATTTCAGGTTAAATTCATGAGGAGCATTTGATTTGTTGTCTTTGGCGCAGGCCATTGCCCCACCCATAGTAATGGCCCCAGTGGTCAATGCGGTTTTCTGTAGAAAACTTCGTCTTTTCATAAATATAGTTTTATAAGGACCAGGCCTTGCCGCCCGTTAGTTCATTCACATCACCACAACCAATGTACTCACCGGGAACAGGAAGGTATTCCAAGACCTGTTCACCTACATATTCAGAGGTTTTATAGCCCCAAATAGTTATATCCCTTAAACTTTTGGCAAAGGCGAAACGAGAAACAGCGTTGTCTAAACTTGCTTCTTTTCCTTCGGCCATGGCTTCATTGTACTGTTGAACTGCTTCAAGGTTCTTCATTTCATCAGCTTTGGTCACCTTTAGAGCCTCTGCGAGAACAGGTTCCAAATCATCGGAGCTAAGATCGCCCGCCTTTCCCTTACCCGAATCTGTCATAGCCTTTTCAAGGAAATGGGCCATGGACATTTTTGTAAAATCCTGTTCCTTCTTTTCCATAACTTGGTCCACAAATCGGTCAATAAAGATATGCACCTGAACTTCCGAGGCCGATGGCGTGTCCGTTTTTGGAAGAATAATATCAACTAATTTCGTCAAGGCGGCTCCTTCATCCTGGGTAAAGAATTCCGGTGCCCATTCCAAGGTTGTTTCGCTTTTACAGCCCTGCATTAAGCTTATCAGTGTTGGGGTAGCCACGGAATAGCCTATCGCTATCCCCATATTTTTAAGTGCTTTTCGTCTATCCATTATATATTTCCTTTTTTTAGTTCTTTTGCTGCATGATCGGCCGCCCGGGCGGTAAAGGCCATATAGGTCAAGGATGGGTTTACACAACTAGCCGAAGTCATAAAAGCACCATCCGTTACATAGACATTGGGAACGGCATGGACCTGGTTGTTTCCGTTAAGTACCGATGTTTTTGGATTTCTTCCCATACGGGCAGTTCCCATTTCATGGATACCAAGGCCTAAGGAACCAGGGCTATCAAAGGGTTCCACATCGCGAAGCCCTGCTTTCTCCAACATATCAACGGCCGAGTCTTTCATGTCCTTTCGCATCTCATATTCATTCTCCCGTAGTTCCGCATCAAAAGTCAATGTCGGCAATCCCCATTGATCTTTTTTATCATAGTCCAAAGTAAATCTATTATCTTCATAGGGTAAGACCTCTCCAAAACCTCCCATACCAAACGTCCAACCCCCAGGTTTTAAAATGACATCCTTCATTGTTTTTCCATAACCGAGTTCTGCAATGCTATCGTCCCAATTGCCCCTACTGGCCCCACCTTGATATCCGAAGCCTCTCTTGTATTCCTTGCGGTTGGAGTCTCCTCCCAAATTTCTAAAGCGTGGGATGTATATGCCATTAGGTTTTCTTCCCTTATAATATTTATCCTCAAAACCATTAAACTTTCCTT
>JBCCUY010000493.1:0-2232 GCA_039196145.1 Bacteroidota bacterium | reverse complement strand
TGCAGTTTGTACTCCCTTTTTTTGATCTGTTGCCAAGAGGCTAATAAAAAACTGATCGGCCCATTTTTTATTGGTAAATCCAAAATCCACCTTAGCACTTATCGTCTTGAAATCATCATTGAAGCGCTCTGCAGGATTATCTTTGGTGAACTCTATAGCTCTACCAGTGCCTTCCTCGCCATAAAAAACACCTTCACCCCATACCTTGTAGTTATTGTCCGAGTAAGTATAGAATGTAGACAGCTTTGTGGTAAAATTGGATTTCGACCTCCATTGTCCGTGAAATGCAACTTGATGCGTATTAAAAGAACCAAAGGAATATGACGCTTCGGCAAAATTCTCAATGTTCTGATTGGTCACCAGATTAATAGCACCGCCCAATGCGTCGGAACCAAGCTCAACTGGAACAACACCTTTGTATATGTCTATACGGTCGATCAAGGCTACAGGTAAATTATTAATGGAGTAGGATGAACCATAATAATCCATGGGAATCCCATCTATAAAAAAACGAATGGCGTTACCCGACATACCATCCAACGAATATTCAAAATCCGATCCCACACCACCTGCGGATCTTACCCTTACGCCTGCTGTTCTATCTAAAACCGTATTTATTTGAAGATTTTGTGTTTTTATTTCTGCCGTTTCTATAGCGGCAACACTAAATCCTTTCTTTTCGATTTGGGAAGGTTTGGATTCACCCACTACCTGAACTGAGTTGAGCTGGGTCAGTGAGGTTTTTAGTTCAATGGTAAACGGCTTTTCTGTAAAGGAAGGGTCCACCTGAACTTCCTTGGTTTCCATTCCGATTCCCGAGAATACTAAAATGGCAGATTCTCCGGGGACTTTTATTGCAAAATTTCCATCAATGTCCGTTGCCGTTCCTGTTGAGGTACCTTTGATGATAACCGTTACACCTGGGATTGCTATTCCTTGTTCATCTTTTACCTTTCCCTTGAAGCTAAACTGGGCGTGACCCAAATGAAAGCCCAACAAAAAGAAAGCTAAAAAGGGGATGGTTTGGCAAAATTTCATTTTAATTTAGACCAAATATAAATTAAGGTGCAAAAGTCAACATTCTTGCACAGTGGCAAAAGGATAAATCGGTGAACGACATTTTACGTCCTGTGAACGCCCTTGTTGAGAATTCTTTTTTGAATACAGTTAAATCCCAGTGTAGTTAAGCCCCACAAATGCAACCAATTATGCATATTTGCAACATAATGACAACAATGAGAACTTTGTTTACCAAAAGATATGGGGAGCTAGTTTTTCAGGTGCTTGTGACCAGTATCTTGTTCTTGTTTTACTGGTATGGTCAAGGGCTACTATCCTATGCTTCTGAGGGAATAGCTTTTACTGCAATCCCTTATCAGGTATCCTTTTTTGCCAATTATGCGTTGGCCGCCATGTTTATTAATTATATTTTACTCCCAAGGTTTTACGCAAAGAAAAGATTTGCGATTTTCGGGATGTTCACGATACTTCTCATCCTAATAGTGATATTGATTGATGAATTTGTCTTGGAGCAGATCTATTTTCCAACAACAAGAGGGGCTTATTTTCCCGGAGTTCTATTTAGCTTGTTGGAAACCATGCCCTTGATTTTGGTCTTTGTTGGATGCAAGTTTGCATGGGATTACAATAGAAAGCAAAGCGAAATTGAAAACTTGAAATCCTTGGTACAGGAAAGTGAACTACAGTTTTTAAAGTCCCAGATAAATCCTCATTTTTTGTTCAATAATTTGAACAATCTGTATGCCCTTACCTCTGAAAACTCCTCCAAGGCGCAAAAAGTAATTTTGGAACTGTCCTCAGTGCTTCGCTATATGTTATACGATTGCAAGGAGAAATTTACTCCGCTGGAAAAGGAAATTACTAATTTGAAGCACTATACGGCGCTCAATGAGTTGCAGATAGGGGAGCGGGGCAAAATACATTTTGAAGCCAAAACAGCATTGCCAGATTTTGCCATAGCGCCATTGATTCTTATTGTTTTTGTGGAGAACGCCTTTAAACACAGTACTGCAAGTCAGTCTGAAAATATTAAGATTGATATCAGTGTCAATGTGGATGCAAAAGGTTATTTGGTATTCTCTTGTACAAACAGTTTTCTTCCAGAGACCAATACACATAATTTGGCAAAAGGAATAGGCCTGACCAATGTAAAAAAGCGCCTGGAATTACTATATCCGAATTCCCATGAGCTACGAATTGTGCAAAACGAAC
>JBCCUY010000492.1:0-2237 GCA_039196145.1 Bacteroidota bacterium | reverse complement strand
GGTCAATTTTATTGCATCCCCGAAACATCCACAGTCCGTGACCTTGTTGAAATAAGCGGAATAGAACGTTAGAAAAGTAAAGAAAATAATCATGAGCAAGAGGCTCCAAACCGTAAACTTGGGCTTAAAGCCAATAAGCAACAAAATACCCAAAAGCACCTCTACTATGACAACAAATATGGATATTCCGAGGGCCCAAGGCATCAAAAACGGTAAGTCCAGAACCCCCTGGCTAAAATATTCCTCCAACTTAAAAGAAAATCCTACGGGGTCATTAAGCTTGATCAGTCCACTTATAATAAACAAGACTCCCACAAAAATCCTTGAAATCCAAACCAGATATTTCATTTGTCCTCATTTAGGTGGATGAGCGCAAAAACAGCATAATTAATGATATCCTGATAATTTGCATCTATACCCTCACTAACCAGGGTAGTCCCTTGGTTGTCCTCTATTTGCTTAACGCGAAGCAGTTTTTGCAAAATTAAATCGGTAAGTGAACTTACACGCATATCGCGCCATGCCTCTCCATAGTCGTGATTCTTGTTTTCCATCAAGGTTTTTGTGGTAAACACTTCTTCATCGTACAATTCTATGGCTTCTTTTTCACTTAGATCAGGTTGTTCCGCGATACCTTTTTTAAGTTGAATCAAGGCCATAATGGAGTAATTGATGATACCTATAAATTCGGACTGCTCCCCTTCATCCACTTTGCGCACATCATTTTCCTGAAGACTTCTAATCCGCTGGGCCTTGATGAAAATCTGATCGGTCAGCGAAGGGAGTCGCAATATCCTCCATGCGGTTCCATAATCCTTGGTTTTTTTAAAAAAAAGTTCCCGGCAGTTGCCAATGACCGCATCGTATTGTTGGGAGGTCTGCTGCATCTATTCTTGCTAATTTGCGTAAATTTCGTCCAAACTACAGGTGCCGCAAAGCACCTTGCCAAAGATAATCAAACCCAACAAAGCACCTATTTTTTATGACCATAAACTGCAAGGGAGAACTGATTGATCTAAGTAGGCCCAAAATCATGGGTATCCTCAACCTCACACCTGATTCGTTTTACGATGGAGGAAAATACAAAGACGAGCAGCACATCCTAAACCAAGTGGAAACGATGCTGAAGGATGGTGCTACTTTTATAGACATGGGCGCCTATAGTTCTCGACCTGGTGCTGAACATGTTGCTGAAGATGAAGAACTCCAACGGATGTTGCCCATACTTGAGCTGATTCTTGCCAATTTTCCAGAAACCTTGGTCTCCATCGATACTTTTAGAAGTAAGGTAGCCTCAAGCAGTATTGAAATGGGAGCTGCCATTATCAATGATATCTCTGCGGGAAATCTTGATGAGGAAATGTTGAATACCGTGGCAAAGTATCAAGTTCCTTATATTATGATGCACTTAAAGGGCACACCCCAATCCATGCAAAAAAAAGCTGTTTATAACGATTTGATCAAAGACCTAAGATTCTATTTTTCCGAAAAAATCAAGGAAACTACTTCAAAAAGAATCAATGATGTTATCATTGATCCCGGTTTTGGTTTTGCCAAGACCACTGCTCAAAATTATACACTTTTGAATCACCTGGATTTATTCAAAACCATTGGATTACCCATTTTAATTGGCCTAAGCAGAAAATCCATGATTTATAGGACACTACAGTCCTCTCCAAAGGAAGCACTAAACGGTACTACTGCCCTTCATGCGGTTGCACTTTTGAAAGGGGCAAACATACTGCGCGTGCACGATGTAAGGGAGGCAGTTGAATGTGTTACATTGATTGAGGAACTGAAAGCCAACAAACTCTAATTTTAGGTTCTGCTATTTTTGCTAATTTTACAAAAACGCCGCGGTTGGATTTTCTAAATTTTCTTGAATTTAAGATTACCGATGTTATAGACATCGTTCTTGTCGCCGCCCTGCTCTACTACATCTACAAACTGGTCAAGGGAACCGTAGCCATTAATATCTTTATTGGTATTGTAATCGTTTGGGCCTTATGGAAACTTACGGAACTCCTACAAATGAAAATGATCAGCAGCATGGTGGGTGGTTTCATGAACATTGGACTTATTGCACTCATCATAGTCTTTCAACAGGAAATCCGGAAATTTTTACTGATGATAGGTTCCACTAATTTTGCCACCAAACGTAACTTTATCCGTCATTTTAAGTTCCTAAAGCAAGAAGCCATGCCCACAGATACCAATGTGGAGGCATTGATAGGCGC
>JBCCUY010000491.1:0-2239 GCA_039196145.1 Bacteroidota bacterium | reverse complement strand
TTGTTAGGGTTGTTTGAAATGCGAAATTACGATTAACAATTTAATAATATACGCTCCAAATTTTACTTTTTTGACATTTAACCCTATCAATTTTAGGGGTAAGTTAAAATATAAGGTGCGATTTGTGATTTTAACCCTTTGAAAGATATATTATCAACGGAAAAACATATTTTTGTCAATCGAAAATTTGAGAACAAAGTAACTACCGTAATTATGAGCAAATCTAAATTAGAGTACATCTGGCTGGATGGTTATGTGCCCACGGCCAACATGAGAAGCAAAACCAAGATTGAAGAAAATTTCAGTGGAAAATTGGAAGATTGTCCAATTTGGTCTTTTGATGGAAGCTCCACCCAACAAGCTGAGGGAGGGTCTTCAGATTGTTTGTTAAAGCCAGTTGCCATTTATCCTGACCCTGCTCGCAAGAATGGTTATTTAGTTATGGCCGAGGTTTTGAATGCTGATGGTTCCGCGCATGCCTCCAACTCTAGAGCCACCATCGATGATGAAAATGATGATTTTTGGTTTGGTTTTGAACAAGAGTATTTTATTATGGATACCGAAACCCAGTTGCCTTTGGGCTTCCCAATTGGTGGGTACCCAGGCCCACAAGGGCTTTACTACTGCTCCGTGGGCGGAAAGAACACTTGGGGCCGCGAATTGGTGGAAAGACATGCCGATTTATGTATTGAAGCAGGACTGAATTTTGAAGGAATCAATCAAGAAGTTGCTGCCGGACAATGGGAATTCCAAATTTTTGCCAAAGGTGCCAAGTCCGCTGGTGATCAAATTTGGGTGGCCCGATATCTATTGGATAGGCTAACTGAAGATTATGGTTATTATATTGAATACCATCCAAAACCTATCAAAGGAGACTGGAACGGCTCTGGTATGCACGCCAACTTCTCGAACAGCATTTTGAGAACAGCAGGGAACAAAGAAACTTACGATAAAATATGTGAAGCTTTTAGACCTGTGGCAAAAGAACATATTGCGGTATATGGAGAGTTCAACGACCAACGTTTGACCGGGCTTCATGAAACTGCATCCATAAATGATTTTAGCTACGGAGTATCGGATAGAGGTGCATCTATAAGGATTCCCATTATCACAGTAGAAAAAGGCTGGAAAGGATGGCTTGAAGATAGAAGGCCAGCTTCCAACGCTGATCCATATAAGGTTGCTGCAAGAATCATCCAAACGGTTAAATCCGCGGATGTATAACCCATAGATTAATTGTTGATTATAGTTGTAGAGCCGTCCTTTTAGGGCGGCTTTTACGTTATGGTCATATACACAAAGGTGACGTAAAATTGGAGCAAAATCAATCCATCACGCCATCCCAATCGCAAACCTTTTGGAAAGAAAACCAATGGAAGTATCAAAAATGATATCCCCAGCATCCAGAAGATATCGTTAGACAACAGCCCTTGATCAATCACCTGAATAGGGGTAATAATTGAGGTTATTCCCAGCACTGCCAAAAGATTAAAGATATTGGAGCCGATGAGGTTCCCCAATGAAATGGCCTTCTCTTTTTTAAGAATGGCAATGATAGAGGCTGCCAATTCAGGAATACTTGTCCCAACGGAGACCACGGTAATACCGATAACCCGGTCACTAACTCCTAGTGAAGATGCCATACCCACAGCGCCCTTGATCAATAGTTCCGATCCGCCCCAAAGCGCAGTACCACCAATACCTAAAAAAAGTACAATCTGATACAAGGGCAATGGAGTATCGTCTTCTGGCATTTCATCAACAACAGCCGTTTTTTGGAACCTAAGAAGGTAAACCAAGAAGAGAAACAAGAAAACCACAAGTACAATCCCTTCATATTGCTGCAATTCCCCATCAAAATATATGAAACCACAAAACAATAATGAAGCTGCCATCATAACCGGCCAATCCGTGGTGTAAAAACTCTTTCGAACCTCTATACTTCCCATCAGCACGGTTATTGCCAGTACCAATCCCAAGTTTGCAATATTGGACCCCACAACATTCCCCAAAGCCAAATCCGGAAAGCCATCCAATGCAGCTTTTATGCTAACGATGAGCTCAGGAGCTGATGTAGCGAAGGAGACCACCGTCATTCCTATGACAATTTTTGGAATGGCCAGGCGCAGCGATAGGGCTACCGCTGATTTCAACAACCAGTTTCCGCCTGCTATGAGCAAGACAAGTCCCAAAACAATAAAAAGTAGATTCCCCAAGGGCTAAAATTTCCTGTAAATAT
>JBCCUY010000490.1:0-2251 GCA_039196145.1 Bacteroidota bacterium | reverse complement strand
TATCATCCCCCTTAAAAATAATTGGGGACTCTAAGGAATAGAGTAGGTTATTTTGGGCTTCTGTCGGATTGGTAAAACCAGATAAAAAAAGCAATAAGAAACAGTTTAAAAGGTCACTAATCAAAACAGTGAATTTATTCATGACAAGCGATGAATAATTTATGGTATAATGTATCAATAAAGAGATATTCAAATTGGCTATAACGTGCGGACGGCTATGCGTCATACTTTGTATCTTCCTCAAGCATGACGTGTAGTTGTCTGCACCTTGTCGGCAAAGCGTAGTGTAGCATTGCTGCGAACGAGTTGGCGATAAGCAATAGCATCCTACAGGATGCTATTGCTTATAGGTTTTGTTAGCTATTGTTTTTTCATTTTTCACCTTGTCGCTATTCTAAATCCTAAGTCCTCTATTTTGAACGAGAAGGGATGACTTCTTCTTCGAGTTGTCGCCATAACACTCCTTTCTTGGTCACACCAACCACCACCACGAAAAACACGATATGAACCGTAAACAGTCTCGTCATATACATCCGAGCACCATTCCCAAACATTTCCTAGCATATCGTAAAGTCCCCAATCATTGGGCAATTTTTGTCCTACTTCTTGGGTTCGATTATTCGAGTTGTCTTTAAACCAAGCAATTTCACCTAATTCTCCGTGTCTAATGTCTTTACTTCCTGCTTGACAAGCGTATTGCCATTCAGCTTCTATTGGTAACCGAAATCCATTTGCTGTTGAATTAAAGGTTACAATTTGAGTTGTTAAGTCAATAGTATAGCATTTGTCTTTTCCTAAAGACTCGGATAGTGAATTACAAAAATTCACTGCTTCAATCCAGGAAACTGTTTCAACAGGTAATTTGTCGCCAATGAATGTCGAGGGATTCTCTTTCGTTACTGCTTTATATATTTCTTGGGTTATTGGGAACTTACAAAGTTCAAAAGAATCTATGTCAACCGACCAAGTGTCTTTTGTTCGGTCGTCTCTCATGTACACCGTTCCTGTTGGAATAGTCACAAACAACTTGTCTATTACTTCCCTTTCTATTTTTCCTTTTATTGTCTCCATACTGTTGCTTTTAACATCAATTAACGGTCAGCATAAATGGGCTGTGCTTCCATAGGGCATATGAACATTTTATGCTTTTTTACCATCTACTTAAAACCTCTACTTCGGTCATAGGATTTTTATCGTCATTGGGGTCGATGGCAACATTTTCATTCACTTGCACCAGAATTGGAATACCTGATTGTTTCAAACATAGGTCAATGTTATTTTCATTGTCACCTAAGTCTGCTAGTTGAAAAGGGGTTACTTTAAGGGTGTCTGAACTCTGAATTAAGGTGGCCGTAAAATCATCTATTTCATTCTCCCCAAGTTCTTCCCCATTTAAGGCTCTTACACCGCCAGACCAGACTGCTTTTACTACCATTTTCGTTTCTTCTTTCGGACAGTCACAACCTGCCCCAGTCTCCACATAGGGGTATTCATCATCAATAGTAAAATATTCAGCGTAACTCAAGACAGGTCCTTCTTCTAAAGGAATTACCATTATACTGTCCCCCTTAAAATTTTGCCCTGTTCGGGCCATTAAATCACCTACTATTTTCACTGAGACCGGTGGGTTGTCAGGATGATTACCATATTCTCCTATGAGTAACACCGTTCTAAGTTCAAATTCTTCGTTGGCTGGTAGCAGGCTGGCTGCTTCTACTTCGAAGATGGTTCCATTTTCAGTAGTAACGGCAAAGTCAGCACCATCCAGGGTATTGGGGTCCAGTTCATGAGAAAAAACCAAGGGCATTCCATCTTTACCAGGGGCATTTCGGTATATTGCTCGTGCACGTTGGGTTAATCCATTGTCCAGCCCAAAAAAAGCGGTCAATATTTTGGCTTCTCTGGTCTTGTCTATTTCAGGTACCGAAGTTGATAGATAGAGTTTACGAGGATTACGATCATCACAGCAGACGAAGATTCCAGTAATTAGGACGGTCAGTAACCCTAACTTGATAACTTGATAGTTTGCTTTTTTCATCTGTGTTTTTCTGTAATTGCAGCTAAGGGTCTCTTATAAATGCAGCAGTGGGTTATACTTCTAATTATTAGATAGTTACATGCTTCAAACAAAATAAAAACAATTCAATTATTCCCTCAAGCCGTTGTTCTAGGTATACCAGGTTTTATGTCGTTTTCAGTTTAGCAGTTCAGCTATTTGTTCGTCATTTATTGAGACTTTAATATCTCTTAC
>JBCCUY010000489.1:0-2253 GCA_039196145.1 Bacteroidota bacterium | reverse complement strand
TCGAATATCAACGTAGCGTCCGGAGGAATAACCCCACCGGCTCCAGCACTGCCATACGCCAATTGGGAAGGTATCACAAAACGGGCCTTGTCACCAACCTTCAGCAGTCCAATTCCTTCGTCCCAACCAGGGATTACTTGACCAACACCCAAAGTAAAATCTATGGGTTGATTTCTGCTGTACGAGGAATCAAAAACCTGACCGTTGGTCAAACTTCCTTCATAGTGCACGGAAACCGTCTTTCCTTTTTCAGCTTTTGCGCCGCTTCCCTGTTGGATCATTTGATATCGCAGTCCACTCTCCGTCTTTTCAAAACCGGCTGCCAATTTCTCCATTTCTGCTTCAGCCTTGGCTTTGGCTTCCGTAATTCGTCTCTCACGTGCGCCTTCGAAAGTGCGAAAAGCCTCCATGGCGTTCCATGCTTCGGCCTCAGCTCCAATTCTTACAATTTCCAACGTATCAATACCATCTCCTTGGGCTATAGCGTCCACAACCTCCTGTCCATGCGCAACATGTCCAAAAACTGTATGTTTGTTGTCCAACCATGGAGTGGCCACATGTGTGATAAAAAACTGACTTCCATTGGTTCCTGGCCCAGCATTGGCCATGGATAGTACACCCGGCCCTTCGTGGGTAAGATCATCATGGAATTCATCATCAAATTTGTAACCTGGGTCACCAGTACCTGTTCCTTGGGGGCAGCCTCCTTGAATCATAAAATCGGCAATTACCCTATGGAATTTAAGTCCATCATAATAAGGTTTCCCCTGGGGTTTGGCAGAATTTTCCATTTTTCCTTCGGCCAAGGCCACAAAGTTACCTACCGTTCCAGGAGTTTTATCATGGGTCAATTTTACCAAAATCTCCCCTTTTGTAGTATTGAATTTTGCGTAGATTCCGTCTTGCATTCTTCTTGATTTTTAAGTTATTCGAATGTAAAACACTTCGAATTTAAGGCTGCAAAGGTAGGGGTTTTTATGTGGCTGGCGCAACTTTGATAGCGTAAGTACTATATGCGAGGAAAAGTTTTATATTCCCTTTGTTTACGGTTTCCCATACAATTTAAATTAAAGGAAAGCGTTGATTTTCCACAACCCTTTTGTTATTCGCGGAATCCAGATAACTCCGCACTTGTTATCAATATTTGCACTTATGAATTTATCCAAATTAAGCTTTTGTTCTCTTCTTCTATGTTCCCTTCTGTGCTACAACTGTTCTCCGGAAGATGGAGAAGACGGCACACCAGGGGTCAATAGTCTAACAGTCCTATCCGACGAGCCTGAAGGCACCAATTGTCCATACGGTGGAGTTAGAATAGAAAACGGACTTGATGCCAATTCCAATACTTCGCTCGATGCCGAAGAGGTTGTATCCACCACGTATCTCTGTGATGGTTTCAACAGTGATTTTCAGGATGAGGGTAGAATAGTTTTGTTCAGCAGTGGTTCTGGTGCTTCGGGAACGAGTTCGGTGGAGGGCAGAAAAATGGGCGAAATCATTCAGTTTGACAAAGCAAATTGGCCCAATGCGTCCTCAATTTTTTACGTTGCTTGGATATATTCCGAAAGTTCCAGCAATAGTTGCTTTGTGGAATTATATAATGACACTGACGGAGAAGTTATTGCAAATAGTGTCTTAACCAATACCGCCACACAGTACCCCGGCATTTTAATGGTCTCAGAAAACCTAATTTCCGAAATACCTGATAAGGAAATCGATATCTCCATAAGGTTACGTACACAAAATGAAGGGACCACAGTTTATATGGGCAGAAAGGCTGAACTAATCATAAGACGATAACAACATGCAATTGGAATCTATTATGAAACAGTATCTAGTAGTTGGATATTTACTTATTGCCCTTGCCGTCCTTATCAGCTGCCAACCTGAAGATGGGGAAGATGGGGTGTTGGGTTTGTCCTCAATTACCCTATTTTCAAAAGAAACTCCTGGCCTAAATTGTCAATATGGGGGAATCAGGATTGACACTGGCTTGGATTCTAATTCCAATTTCATCCTTGAATCTGGTGAAATAGGAGACACAAAATTTGTCTGTGGCGGAATTGAGGACCCAATTTCCAAAGAAACAAGAATAGTGTTGCACAACAATAATTCGGGAGCTTCAGGAACCTCTAGAGGTAATATAAATGTCTATCCGGCAATCATACAATTTGACAAAAGAAATTGGGATAGCCTAAGCTCCATTATTTACATAGCTAGCATAAAATCCGATAATAGCGGAAACCTTGCTAT
>JBCCUY010000488.1:0-2261 GCA_039196145.1 Bacteroidota bacterium | reverse complement strand
TTCAAATTCATCAACGTCTTCCTGTTTATCTGAATCGTCAGCGGCTGAACTCAAGTGTTTTAATGCTTCCATTCTCTTATTAAGAACATTTTGAATCTTTGATATTGCTCCTCCGGCAGACTCATTACCTTTTTTACCTTTAATCGTTGTTGATTTCAACGTTAAATCTTCTTTTGTATGTCCAGTGGTATGGGAGTCAACAGGATTTTCATAAATGGTTTTTGTTTTAGTTGGTTGTTTCTTCTTGTCATCTGCCGCATTGTTTAGTTGGGGTTTTAATACCGTTGAGCTATTTTTTGCTTTTGATGCACCAATTTCAGTAGGGTGAGATATAGATGCTTCAGGATGCGGGGTTGTTTCCCGTGTCAGGGCAATCAGTTTCTGTGCAAACGAAGTGAAAGGAAACAAATATAGTGTCACACTGATTCCCATAACCACAAGGAGTTGAACGTTACTATCTAGGTCCTGAACAAAAAATGCGGCACCAATAACAAACCAATTACAAGAAACTATCAGTAAAGTAGATTGTTTATGGGTAAGACCAAGATTTATTAATCGATGATGTATATGGTTCCGATCAGGGCTAAATGGACTTCGTTTTTCCCAAGCTCGGATGACAAAAACTCTAAGGGTGTCCAACAATGGAAAAGAGAGTATTGCAAGAAGTATTATTATTGCGTTTATGGATTGCAGTGGGATAGCGGATTCATTCATCTCTAGAAAAGAAACCCCCTGGTAAAACAGAAGAAAGCCCATAAACATAGAACCAGAATCACCCATGAACAGTTTTTTTGTGTCCGAGAGGTTGTACCGCAAAAAGCCCAAGGTCGATCCTATGAGAATGAACGACGTAAGTGACATCAGCGCCTGATCATTTTGCACGAAGAAAAAACCAAAAGTGCAGCAACCAATTAAAGCAATTGAACCCGCCAGACCATCAATTCCGTCACAAAGATTAAATGCGTTGGTGGTTAAAACGAAACCGAACAGGGTAATTAGTACCGAGGCAATGTAAGGTAACTCCCAAATTCCTAGAAGTCCATGGAAGTTACTTAGTCTCACATCCGAAAGGAAAATTATTATACAGGCAGCAAAGAGCTGTCCAACTAGTTTTTTTCGAGGAGAAATTGAGACCAAATCATCCTTGACGCCTAAAAACAAAAGCATTAAAGTAGAGGCTAAAATAGATAAAAGCTTAACTAAATCTGTTTCACCCAGTCCAATAAAAATGCCAAAAACAATTAGAGCAACGGAAAAAGAGGCAAACATGCCAACGCCTCCCAGCGTGGGTATCTGGGTAGAATGAATTTTACGACCTCCCGGTTCATCCATCATATTTTTAGATCGAACTATGTAAATGATCACAGGATACATTCTAATGGAGGATAGAAACGCCAATATCAGGGAAAGAGGAGCTAGAAACTGCAGATTTGAAAAAAAGTTTGTTAAGGTTGACATAAATTAACTTTTACTCTTTCCAGGGATTGCTAAAAACTGTTAAAATAATCCCCACATAATATTTGATGATTGGAACTTTGGTTCGAAGATATTGCTAGCTCCTCGATTTTAACTCAATTTTCGATTAACTACCGAAAAACCATGTTGTCGACACATTCAGATGATGTATTGGGTAACTGATTATCTATCCTCTTTAAGAATGCCAATTCTAGGTATTAGGTTATGATGCCTGGGAAACTTAATACGGACATGTCATTGGTATGGGTTTGATTTCCCTTTTTTTGTTGGATAGTTAGTATGACAAGGCGAGTTAACTACACCCAAGAGGCTAACTTGTACCATCAGAGGCATTTCCGTTAAAAATTAGGGTTAATAAAAGGTGGAAATTGTGCGGTCTATAATTGCATTTAGCACAGGGAGTATATCTTTTGGAATAGTAAGATTGTCTCGCAGTGAGGCCAAATGTGAGAGATTATGAACATCTGAGGCGATAAAATCAATTTGCTTTTGTTTTACTAACTTCAATGCCATTTTCTTAACGTCGGGGCCATAATAACCGCTAAGGGAAAGCATGTTGAGTTGAAATGTAATACCCAGACTTTTGTAATAATTGTATTTACCTTGCTGCTTATGAAGGAATAGGTATCTTTCGGGATGTGCTAAAACAGGAAATAGCTGTTTGGATTTTATTTTGTCCACAGCTGGTTCGAAATTTATGCTAGGTTGATAATAAGACATTTCGATTAAAAGATGGTTTTGACCAAGTTTTAGCACCTCATCCTGGTTTAAAATATGCTCAAAAT
>JBCCUY010000487.1:0-2272 GCA_039196145.1 Bacteroidota bacterium | reverse complement strand
TCAGTACTTACCTTTTCAAATTGACCATAAGAAAATACTGGACATAAGAGCAAAATAATTAAGGCTATGTAAGATGCTTTTTTCATTGATTAGAGCTTTAGTAATACATCTTCTCCACTTCACTTCGGAGTATAATAAGCGTTGGGCCCTTGGCAAGATGTCTTTCAGTGCTGTTGTGCGTCATATGCAAACTGCAGGGATTGTAAATTGAATTGCCCTGATTGACGTTGTCCAAAGACAGTATCGTTTGAAAGGAAACAGGGAAATGGACCTTTCAATAGTAATCGATAAAGGGAATTGTATGTGTCTCGTCTTAAACATGGAAAAGGAATCACAAGAGGTTTGGGTTTAAAAATTCAAATTCGACTTTTCGCATGGTCTTATTGTTCTTCTTTTTTAGGCGTACAATTGAAAGATCTGATGAAATGGCATTTACATAAAAAGCTTCAATTGAATCAGACCTATTTAGAATTTTGGGTCCTTTAAAGGCGAGGTATATGTCAGTTAAAAGGGTATAAACAAGACTTTGCTCACATTCCAGCCAAAAAGTGCTGGTGCTGTGATATATTAATTGTCCCTTGAACTTGTTTATCACAGTTTTTAAGACCTCATAGGTCTTATCGTCACAAAAATTATATACAATCAGTATGTTCATTTAATATGAATTGCTTGTTTTTTGGCAAGGAAAACCTTGAAGGAGATAATAACAGGGGCCGCACATAGAAACACTATTGAAATGACAAAAAAGGTGTTTTGGAATGCCAAAACCGCCGATTGTACATTAAGCGCAATATTTACCGTCCCCAATGCAGCACCCTCCGCCTCAATGGGATTGTAGCCCCTTGAAATAAGAGCCTGCGTAGCGCCTTGCACCCTTTCATCAAAGAGATTGCTGTAGGGATGGAGGTTATCCAGAAGGTTCTTTCTGTGGTATGCTGTTTGATGTGTTAAATACGTCGGTAGAAATGCTATGGCCAAAGAACCGCCACACTGTCTTCCAAAATTGAAGAGACCTGTTCCGGTCAATAATCGAATCCCCTTTAGTTCATTAAAGGCTATGTATATTATGGGAACGAACAGTAATCCAAGGCCTAGGCCCCTGACCATTGTAGGGGGTACCATATCCGGAAACCCTGATGCTACAGTTACGTCGGAAATCAGAACCATGGAAACAATAACACAGAGGGCACCAAAAGCAGCGCTGACAAAAGGAGCAATTTTCTTGGTATCTACGACCACTGCGCTAATAATCAGTCCAACTATTACCGCAATTCCACTGGGCAAGAAAATAGTACCTACATCCGCACTGTGGTAACGAAGCACATTTTTAACAAAACCTGGGATTATGGAACCGCTTCCGAAAAGTGCAAATCCTGAAACGAAACTTATCAAAAAGGCAAGCGAAAATGAAGCATTTTTGAAAACCGAAAAATCAATAAGTTTATAGCTTTCGCCATCTCTTTTGTTTTGGAAAAGAAACAAGCAAATGCCAATCACCGAAATTATCGAAAACAGGACTATTTTTTTTTCCTCAAACCAATCGTACCTAGCACCTTCTTCCATTACAAATTGAAAAGTGCATAGTCCAATAAGTAACCACAATACACTCAGCCAACCAATCTTTGCCTTGGCAACTTTAGGAAGTACGGAATCAGAGAGCAAACTGATAAGAGGTACCATAAGTAGACCTATGATCACACTCCCCAAGAATGGTAATTGCCAAATAAAATGATAGGTCAGCCATCCTCCGATAGCAGGGATAACATTGGGGCCCAGTACAATGGCCAAGCTAAAAAGCGCTTGAATCAGACCTTGTTTCTTCAAGGGAAAAATTTCAAAGAGTACGGCTTGGGCAACTGTATAAAATGCGGCACTACCAGCCCCTAACAACAACCTACCTAATAAAAAAACAACATAGGACGAGGTAGTGCCACATAAGAAAGCTCCAAGAATAAAAAGCAAAAGAGAGTACTGGAGCAATGGCTTTCCACCCAAGACCTTGGATAGCTGGATGGAAAGAATTAAGAAAACGAGTTTAGAACTAAAATAACCTACACTAAGCCAGGCCATCTCATCCTTTGACGCATTGAGGTGTCCCGTTATTTCGCCAATGGCCACGGTTGAAGAAGTGGCTATCAAAATATCTAGCGCAGCACAAATTGTAAGCCCCAAAAGAATCCACCACTTACCTTTTGTCCCAGAAAAAATAAGATATGCAGGGTCTGTCCCTTCTTTCTTATTTTCTAATATGGAAGTAAGTATATCCATTGGT
>JBCCUY010000486.1:0-2275 GCA_039196145.1 Bacteroidota bacterium | reverse complement strand
CCAAGGTTCTGGAGCTATAACCTTTTGTAGATGACCTTTCTCGCCCAAAATCTTTTTCGATTTGAAGCAAAATTCCCAAAAGCTGCTCTGGTGGGTTCTGGGTATCTATGGCAATGCATGCATTGAGAAAATCCTCCCCTTTAAAACCCATGGCCGAACTCTTATAAATAGAAGAAACCTTAATGACCTGACCAGCTTTCCGCTGAATGGACAATACCGCTTTTTGAAGCGTCAAAGCCCTATTCCCCATATTACTGCCCAATGAAAGGTATGCCCGTTGTTTTTCGCCCATAATCAAGAAGACAAAATAACAAAACAATCCACAATGGTTATCTTTGACCCTGAATAAAATTTGGTTGCATGAACTTTTTGAGAAATTTATTGGCAGCAATTTTGGGATGTCTTGTGGCATTCGGAATCCTTATGGCCATGTTTTTCATTTTTTTGACCCTAATGGCAAGCGCGGACGAGGGTGTTGTGGTAAAGGAAAATTCCGTTCTGGAACTCAGTTTTACCCAACCAATTCGGGATTATATAGGCAAAGATGCCTCTGACCCCTTCGGCGGACTTTGGGAAAACGAGCTGGGCCTTGACGACATTCTGCATGGTATAAAAGTGGCAGCAACGGATGATAGAATAGCGGGAATAAGTTTAACCACTAGTTTTCTACAGGCTGGGCTGGCCCAGGCCCAAGAGATAAGAAGGGCGTTGGAAGACTTTAAAGCCAGCGGCAAGTTCGTTTATGCCCATTCTGACTTTTTTACGCAAAAAGATTACTACCTGACGAGTGTGGCAGATGAGGTGTATTTAAACCCTGTTGGTGGAATGGAGTTCAAGGGTTTGGCTACGGAAGTGCTTTATTACAAGGACTTACAGGAAAAGGCCGGGATTAAAATGGAAGTTATACGGCACGGAAAATATAAAAGTGCGGTTGAGCCCTATCTATCCAATACGATGAGTCCTGAGAACAGGGAGCAGATAACGACCTTGATTACCTCACTTTGGGACGAAATGCTGGGTGAAATTGGCAACTCTAGGGAGATTAACGAGGAAACACTAAATATCATCGCTGATACCCTTGGGGCCAGGACCCCGGAATATGCCGTAGCCTCTGGATTGATTGACGGCACAATGCATTTTGACCAATATGAAGCCCTTCTCAAAGAACGAATGGAGTGGGATGAAGAAGAAGAGCTCAACTATGTGGAATTTGAAGAATACCTGTTGGAAGCAAGTGGTAAACGCCTTCAGATCGGTAAGGATAAGGTAGCGGTTATCTACGCGCAAGGGGAGATTTTTTATGGTGAAGGAGGCAAGGAGTTTATTGGACAGGGTATGATGTCCAGGGCTTTACAAAAAGCTGCAAAAAATGAGAATGTCAAAGCAATCGTGTTACGAGTGGATTCTCCAGGCGGCAGTGCTTTGGTTTCTGACATTATTTGGAGGGAAATGGAGCTGGCCAAAAAAGAAAAACCGGTAGTTGTTTCCTTCGGAAACGTTGCAGCTTCTGGGGGTTATTATATCGGTGTGGCAGGGGACAAAATTTTTGCCGAGCCCACAACTATAACGGGTTCCATAGGCGTCTTCGGGACCATTCCCAATGCCCATGAACTGGCTGGTAAGATAGGTATCAATGCTGAACAGGTGGGTACCAATAAAAATTCGGTCGATTATTCCCTTTTTGAGCCGATGAGCGATTCGTTCCGCGATGTGGTCCAACAGGGCATTGAAGATACCTACGAGACCTTTTTGTCCAGGGTTTCGGAGAGCAGAAACATGAGCATTGCCGAGGTGGATTCCTTGGCCCAAGGAAGGGTGTGGAGCGGAGTAGATGCCAAGGCCAATGGATTGGTGGACGAATTGGGGAGTTTGGATGACGCCATTGCAGGTGCAGCAGAAATGGCAGAGCTGGGAGACTACGGCATTCGCAAATACCCCAAATATAAATCCAACTTTCAGAAGCTAATGGAAGATTTGGGAAGCGCCAAGATCAAAATTGGGACGGCCTTGATTAAGGAAGAACTTGGTTCAGAAACTTATCAAATCCTGAAGGAATTCAAAAATATGACCGATCAGAAAGGAATCCAGGCCAAAATGCCGTTTAGCTTAAACATCAAATAAGGGAATGACCCAGAGGGATAAAAAGGCTGCATTCTCCATCTATCTCTATTTAGGGGCTTTGTTCATCACCTCCCTAGTGGGGTCCAATCTTATATTTCAAAAGTTTTTCTATTGGAACCCGTTTGGGGACATCAAGGTTTTTGGAGCCCCGCTT
>JBCCUY010000485.1:0-2284 GCA_039196145.1 Bacteroidota bacterium | reverse complement strand
TTGGAATCCGCCATTTTTGCCTCGGACAGTTACGAGGTCAATGACAAGTTACTGATTGATGTTGGTCTTAGATACTCCTTTTACGCTGCGTTGGGCGCTTCCTCCCAGCGGATTTATCAGGACAACGCGCCACGAAACAGCGGTACTTTGGTAGAGACCCAGGATTTTGACAAGAATGAGGTAATTGAGACTTATGGAGGCCCCGAGGCCCGAATATCGGCACGATACTTTTTGGCTCCGGACTTTTCGGTAAAGGCAAGTTTGAACAATGCTTACCAATATATCCATACATTATCCAGTAATACCACGGTTTCTCCCACCGACACCTGGAAGCTATCGGACTTGAACATAGAACCACAGGAAGCCTATCAAGCCTCATTAGGGTTCTACAAGAATTTCGAGGGAAATAAGTACGAGCTTAGTTTGGAGGGCTATTACAAGCAACAAAAGAACCTATTGGATTACAAAGTGGGAGCTCAATTGCTTTTGAACGAGGCCATTGAGACCGAGGTTATCCAAGGGGATGGTAAGGCCTATGGAGTGGAATTCCTAATGAAGAAAAATGAAGGAAAATTGAACGGGTGGATCGGATACACCTATTCCCGTTCCTTCGTGAAATTGGATAGCCCCTTTGGTGAGGAACGTGTAAACAATGGGGAATTTTTCCCATCCAATTTTGATAAACCGCATGATATTAGCTTGGTGGCCAATTACAAATTCACACGAAGGTTTAGTGCTTCCGCCAACTTTGTCTATCAAACCGGTCGGCCGGTTACCTTTCCAATAGGTAGTTTTTCGTTCAATAATTCCGAGTTTGTTTTCTATAGCGATCGTAACAAATTCAGAATCCCGGATTACTATCGTTTAGATTTGAGCTTTAACATGGAGGGGAACCACAAGATTAAGAAGTTTGCCCATAGTTTTTGGAGTTTTTCCATTTATAACGTATTGGGAAGGAACAATCCATATTCAGTGTTTTTTGTAACGGAGGACGGCGATATCAAGGCTTTCCAGAGCTCCATCTTCGCCATTCCGGTTCCAACGATTACGTATAACTTTAAATTCTAGAACATGCGCTCGTTAGCAAGGAGCATATGGATAGTTTTGGCAGGAGGGACCTTAGTTACCTCTTGCATTGACCCTTTCGATGCCGAAACGGGTGAGTTTGTCAGTGCCATTGTGATTGATGCCACCATTACGGATGAAAATGAGCAACAGACAGTTTACCTGTCCCGAACTTATAAATTTGAAGAAGAAGGGCCAGAAGCCGTTAGTGGCGCTGAGGTCACAGTTGTGGAAAATGGCACCAATACCATTTCGTTTACCGAGGTGGAGAACGGCGAGTATCGCTCCCAGCAGCCTTTTGCCGCACAAGCCGGAAGCAGTTATGTGCTAAATGTTCGGACCCCTGAGGGCAATTTATATGAATCCCAAAGCGCTTCGTTACCAGATGCAGTGGCTTTGGAAAGTGTCTATGCCGACCGAATAACCAGCGATCTTGGCCAAGACGGTATTGCAATTTTTGTGGACAGCTTTGATGCTTCTGGGAATTCACCCAATTTTAGGTATGAGTTTCAGGAAACCTATAAAATAATCGCCCCTCAATGGAATGCATTTGATTTATTGAGCACTGGAATTGAATGTGGGGTTGATATCATCCCAAAAACGGTTCAGAACCAAACCTGTTTTGCCTCCAATGTTTCCAATGACATTATTCTTGCCAACACGGCAAATCTGGATGAGAACCGGGTGCAACGTTTTATGGTGCGATTTATGGACCGGAGCAATTACATCATATCCCACCGATATAGCATTGAGGTAACGCAATACACCCAATCCGATGAGGCGGCAGCATACTTCAGTGCCCTAGATCAATTTTCAAGCACTGAAAGTATTTTCTCGGAGAGCCAACCTGGTTTTTTGGTGGGCAATGTATTTTCACGGGAAGATACCGATGAAAAAGTATTGGGGTATTTTGATGTAAGCGCTGTGGACAGACAACGTATTTTCTTCAACTACTCAGATTTTTTTGAGGGAGAGGACTTGCCTCCATTTGTAAACCCTTGTCGGACCATAGCACCCATGCTAATTAGTCAAGGAGGGGCTCGCTGCATTCTAAGTGCGCTTGTGGATGCGGGTCAAGTAAGTTATTTTGATGTTAATGCTGACCCACCGTTTGAAGAGGGACCGTATTTAGTGGTGCCTAGGGAATGCGGTGATTGTACGGTACTGGGATCAAATCAAACCCCTGATTTTTGGTCGGAATGATGAAAGAAAAGAAAAT
>JBCCUY010000484.1:0-2290 GCA_039196145.1 Bacteroidota bacterium | reverse complement strand
GATTAATTGGAAAATTTTGGAAGCACTTCAGCAAGACGCGAGAATCTCACTGAAAGAAATCTCCAAGCTTGTGGGATTGGCGTCACCAACAGTGGCGGAGCGTATTCAAAAAATGGAGGATGCGGGCATCATTCAAGGCTATAATGCCAAATTAAATATGCATTCGCTGGGGTATACCTTGGGGGTGTATATCTCTATTAAGATTAGATTTGGGCAGGTACAGCAATTTGAAAACTACATTGCCTCGGTTCCTGAAATATGCGAATGCCATAAACTGACCGGACATGACTGTATGTTAATGAAGGGATACGTTCGAGACCCAAAACATTTGGAAGATTTAAATACAAGATTGGCGATTTATGGAGAATTGACCACCTCCCTAATCTTAACTTCCATCGTAGATGGGAAGGTCTGCTCATCACCTTTTTAAGGAAAGAACCTATGAGGGCAGAATGCCTAAAAAGTCCAATAATATACAAACCGGAATGGCGACCAAAATGAGAACCAATACAAAAACCATAAGCCTTAAAAAGCCCACCAGCATTTTATTGCCAAAAGAAACTTCATCAGTCATAATAGTGTAATTTCCTTTCAATGTACGGAATTATTCACGTAACCACCTCGGAACCAATCCCAATATTCGATTAAATGGGCGCTTTCGGGTATGTGCTGTAATATTGCCAGACACTGGACTATTTTCCAGAACTTAGTTTTTTGCCCAATTCTTCCAGGGAAACCCCCTTGGTTTCTGGCATTTTAAAGATGGCCCATAGTAGCTGCAATACCATCATGGCTGCAAAAAAGTAGTAGATATACCAAACAGAATCCTTCATGTAGCCTTCTTGGTCGTCCAGAAAAATGGGGGTTATTAAGGTAATCAACGCCGCAAATACCCAATGTGTACTTGTTCCCCATGATTGCCCATAGGCGCGAACACGATTTGGGAATATTTCCGAAATGAATACCCATATTACAGCACCTTGACCAATGGCATGTGATGCCACGAACAGGCATATGAACAGAATGGTAAATGACGGGGCAAGTTGTTGTTGAAAACAAATTCCCACCATAATTAAACTGAAAATGTATCCGGTTGATCCAATGATAATCAACTGTCGACGGCCTAACTTGTCTAGAAGTCGCACCCCTATAATGGTAAAAATCAGATTTACAATACCAATGGCAATAGAATTGAAGAGTGACTCTTTACCGCCCAATCCGGCCTGTTCCAATATTTCGGGAGCGTAGTATAGTACGAAATTAATCCCTGATAACTGATTGAAAAATGCAATGAAAAACCCCAACCATAAAACCTTGGAGTATTTTTTTTGAAACAGGCTGTCATTGGATGTGGAGTCCTCCAGATTTGACTTGATTTCCTGAATTTGATTCTCTGCTTCTTCGGAGGGATAAATACCTTTGAATACCTGCAAAGCTGCATCGACATCATTTTTTTGCGAAATCAGCCATCTTGGGCTATTGGGTATTTTTAATACCATGAGAGTGTACAACAATGCTGGTACAGCTTCGATTCCAAGCATCCATCTCCAGTCATTTCCTCCATCAAAACCTTTAAGTGCCCAATTGGAGATGAAAGCCACCAAAATCCCAAATACTAGCCAAAACTGATATAACCCTCCCAATTTTCCGCGATTGCTGCTCGTGGTAATTTCAGAGATGTAAATTGGCGCGGCCACCGAGGATACACCTACACCTACACCCCCTATAAAGCGAAAAAAGGAAAACAGATAGGGTTCGGGCGCAACGGCACAGCCCAAAGCAGAAACCAAAAAGAACACCCCGACCCAAAACAAGGTTCTTTTTCTACCCAACACTTTGGTGGGAATTCCGCCAAGCAATGCTCCAAGAACAGTTCCCCAAAGCGCCATGCTCATAATGAAGGTTCCATGGAATAATGGACTTGTATTCCAAAGTTCTTTTATGGGGAGGTTGGCGCCGGATATTACCACGGTATCGAAACCAAACAAAAAACCCGCTAAAGCAGCGGTGAGGGAAATTCTAAAAATACGGTTGTTCATGGAGGTTAGTTTTTTCTAAAACTAGGCAAAAATTAAAGAATAGTTTTCACATAATCCATTACTCGGTTGGTTGCACCAACATTTTTTGTGATATAATCCGAATTTATAGCGCCCGTCTTAGTTCTGAAAAGAAGGTCGGTGGTAAAACTGGCCATTAGTGAACCGAACTCTTTTAGGCTCGAGATAGAATAGATTCCCTTTTGCGCCACGAGGTCTTCAGCTTCCTTGAAACCTTCATAGTTCGGTCCAAT
>JBCCUY010000483.1:0-2309 GCA_039196145.1 Bacteroidota bacterium | reverse complement strand
CAACAATGGCTATAATTCATCTTGATTTTATGTTAAACCAAAACTAAAATATGACCATTGATTCAAATGACCATAAATCCCACGCTCCCGCAAGATTATATCTTGTGGACTATCTTACCTTGCAATAAGCAAAGAAACCATTACAAAAGCCGTTGTAGCTAATTGAGACCAGACTGTTGTTGAACCAACAAAATTCTTCACACGGGCAACCATTGAGACCCTATTTACCTCTTTATAGAAAAACAACGGGACCAAGCCAAAACAGTATTCACTAGTAGACCGGTGCTTTGCACAAGGTTAAACCAAGCGCAACCGCGCAAAGAATGATCAAGGTGTATAAATTCTGTAACAGGTCGGGGATATGATCGTGTTTAGGTAAAAGCCAAACAAGAATGGTAATGAAAAACATACTTGTTATTCTTCTGCTTACAATGGTATTCTCATGTCAGGAGAAAAAAGAACAACTTAATCTTACGGAAGGGATACACATATCCAATGTTACCATAATTTCAACAGAAGATGGCACATACAGCCCCTACATAGGTCATTTAGTGGTTGAAAAGGACAAAATTGTTTATGTGGGCAAAAATGAGCCAAACATAAACGGAACATTTGAACAGATCAATGGAACCGGAAAATTTATAATTCCAGGGTTGATCGATAGCCATGTTCATATTCCTGGGGTGCAAGGGATGCTTCCCCACCATATAGAAAAATACCCTGAATTGGCCGCCGAGTTCAAAAGCCAAATGCCCAAAAGCTATTTATACTATGGCTTTACAACCTTGATTGATCTTGGGGGCATATCCGAAGAACTTATCACTTCTTTTAACGGGCAAGAAGTAAAGCCCAATCTATATCATGTAGGACATTCAGGAGCTGCGGTGGCAAATGGCTATCCTATGAATTTTACACCCGAGGAATATCGGTTTGATGCTGTGCCCAATTTCATCTATATGGAAAGTCAGGCAGAAAGTATACCGGATAAATATGACCCTGCGGATCATACTCCCAAAGCCGTTGTAAATCGTATCAAAAATTCTGGGGCCATCGCTGTAAAATCGTATTATGAATCTGGTTTTGGGCGCATCATGGGGTTGCCCGTTCCTACCAAGGGCATTATGGAAGATTTGCTTTCAGAAGCGCATTCCAATGGGCTTGTCCTAACAGTTCACGCCAATTCATTGGAAGCACATGCTTTTTTGGTGGACATAGGC
The DNA here is from genome assembly GCA_039196145.1 of Bacteroidota bacterium. Classification (GTDB taxonomy): domain Bacteria; phylum Bacteroidota; class Bacteroidia; order Flavobacteriales; family Flavobacteriaceae; genus Flagellimonas. Next base: position 1,092 of record JBCCUY010000483.1, on the reverse strand, counting down.
GTGGATATTATAGCACATGGAATATGGAACTGGGGGAAGTACAAAGATATGCCAAGGGACTCCCTGCCATTAGAAATAAAAAACATATTGGATGTACAAATTCAAAAACAAATAGGCTATACCCCCACCTTAACGGTTATTGAAGGAGAGGAAGCATTGGCCGATACCGAATTTCTTGATCAGCCTGGTATAAAAAAAGTGGTCCCCAAAGATTTGATCGAATGGTATAAAACGGAAGAGGCACAATGGTTCGCCAACGAAATTTTTGATGGACTTACTGTAGAGGAGATTCATACCATCTATGATAAGGTACAGGCTCATGCAATGCTTGCTCTAAAGTACCTTTCTGACCATAATGGTCTCATTTTGTTTGGCTCAGATACCCCATCTGGCCCAATTTATAGCAACCAACCGGGGCATAATGGAAATTGGGAGCTTAAATTGATGAAAGAAGCGGGAGTGCCTTTGCCTAAAATACTTGCGTCCGCTACATTTAACAATGCCAAAGCTTTTCATTTGGATGCTTCTCTTGGCTCATTGGCCATCGGAAAAAGAGCCAACATGATCATCATGGCCAAAAACCCTTTAATGGATATTGAAGCATATGATGCCATAGAGAAAGTTGTTATTGAAGGTAAGATCATAAAAAGAGAAGATTTAGAGGTCAAGGAATAACGGGCTACTACAATGGCCATAAACAACCGGCCAGTTCGGTTTATAACATCACCCCAAAATCTCATCAATCTGCATCATATGCCGTTCCAAATGGCAGAGCAAAAACTCAAAGCATTCCGGTAAATAAAAGTTAACAATAGGGCCAATGGCCGAGATGATCTTTGCTTGGGTCACATCCTTACCTCTACTTTTAACAATGGCCTCTTTAAGATGGGCATGGCGGATATAAAAGGTTTCAAAAACAGCGTCTATTTTTTCTTGGGTCAATGGTTGGTCCAACAGGGGTTCAAAACGCTTTAGGGTCTTCATTTTCCATTTTCGCTTTCCGTTTTTGGGCCGTTGCCCGGCAATAACAACCTTTTGCCACCATCTAGCCTTAAACTCCGAACTGCCCGAGGCAACATCGGGCAACTTGGT
>JBCCUY010000482.1:0-2334 GCA_039196145.1 Bacteroidota bacterium | reverse complement strand
TTGCAGGTAAAAAAATTGGCGAATCTGTGGCCGTTAAGACCAAAGGATTGTTCAAGGAGGATTATTTGTTGTCCAGCGCATTGGGCATTGACCGCGAAAAGGCTGAAAAACTGAACGTTGAAGTAAGGTTCACCATAGATGAAATCAATGAAAGACAAGCGGCTGCCTTGGACCAAGAATTGTTCGATAAACTTTTTGGAAAGGATAATGTAACGTCTGAAAAAGAGCTAAAGGACAAAATCAAGGAGGATTCTGAAAAGCAATTTGAACAGCAGTCTGACCAAAAGTTGTTGAACGATATCACTGAAAAGCTGATTGAAGACACCAAGTTTGATCTTCCTTCAGAGTTTTTACAAAAATGGATTCAAGTTAGCGGTGAAAATCCTCTAACCGATGATGAAGCCAAGGAAGAATTTGAAAAATCCGAAAAAGGGCTTCGCTACCAATTGATAGAAGGTAAAATCATCAAGGAAAATGACCTGCAGGTCCAATTTGACGAGTTAAAGGAATTTGCCAAAGGTTTCATTAAATCCCAAATGGCACAATATGGACATTTAGATCCAAAAGAAGAGGAACTGGAAAATGTAGCCAATAGGGTTATGGGTAACCAAGATGAGGTAAAAAGATTGTCAGAACAGTTGATGAGCCAAAAACTATTGGATTTTTACAAGGAAAAAGCCAACCTTAAGGTAAAGGAGGTTACTTACGATAACTTTGTTAAGGAAGCCTATAGCTAGGTTTAGGCTAAAAGAAAAATAAGTATCTTTACGGTGCCGGAAAGTTGAATTTTCGGCACCTTTTTTTTAAGCAAAATCGAAAGAAATCCTATGGATTACGGAAAAGAATTCAAAAAATACGCTACCCAACATCACGGAATAAATAGTATGTACTACGACAAAATCGTGAGTAGCATGCACCCCGTTGGCATGACACCCAACATTATTGAGGAAAGGCAATTGAACGCCATTGCAATGGATGTGTTTTCCAGGTTGATGATGGATCGTATCATTTTCTTGGGTACGGGAATCAATGACCAAGTGGCTAATATTGTTCAGGCCCAGTTACTTTTTCTTGAAAGTGCCGATGCTTCCAAGGACATTCAAATTTATATTAATTCTCCTGGTGGTAGTGTTTACGCCGGTTTGGGAATCTATGATACCATGCAATTCATAAAGCCCGATGTTGCAACCATTTGTACGGGAATTGCCGCCTCAATGGCAGCGGTTTTGCTTTGTGCCGGGCACGCTGGTAAACGGAGTGGATTAACCCATTCACGGGTGATGATCCACCAGCCGATGGGCGGTGCCCAAGGCCAGGCCAGTGATATTGAAATTACCGCTCGTGAGATCCTAAAACTCAAGGAAGAGCTTTACCATGTAATCGCCAAGCATTCTGGTCAGAAATTTGACAAAGTTAGCGAGGATAGCGACCGTGACTACTGGATGAAGGCGGATGAGGCCAAAAAATATGGTATGATCGATGAAATTTTGGTAAGGGAAACGTCGTAAATCCGAACAAAACAGTTAAAAAACAGAGGGTTGGCACAAACCAAACCGAGTTTTTTTCCGTTATTAGTGGTTGAACTTTATGTGTTAGATTGATATGGCAAAGGAAAACTTGGAATGTTCATTTTGTGGTAGAAAGAAACCAGAGACCAATTTATTGATCGCTGGTCTGGATGCCCACATCTGTGATCGATGTATCGAACAGGCCCATAGTATTGTTGCAGAGGAGTCCAAACAATCCAAAAATCAGGACCTTTCATCTGAATTGGTTTTAAAGAAACCCATGGAGATCAGGGACTTTTTGGACACCTTTGTTATTGGTCAGGAACGTACCAAAAAGGTAATGTCCGTTGCCGTATACAATCACTACAAAAGATTGCTCCAGCCAAAAGGCAAGGAAGAGGACGTAGAGATTCAAAAGAGTAATATTGTAATGGTAGGGCAAACAGGAACAGGCAAAACCTTGATCGCCAAGACCATTGCCCGGATGCTCAATGTTCCCTTAGCCATTGTGGATGCCACCGTACTTACGGAGGCAGGCTATGTTGGCGAAGATGTTGAAAGTATTTTGACCCGATTGCTTCAAGCTGCGGATTATAACTTGGAAAAGGCAGAAAGAGGTATCGTCTTCATTGATGAGATTGATAAGATTGCCCGAAAAAGCGATAATCCTTCCATAACCCGGGATGTTTCCGGAGAAGGTGTGCAACAGGGCTTGTTGAAACTACTTGAAGGTACTGTGGTCAATGTGCCGCCAAAAGGAGGGCGAAAGCATCCAGATCAAAAGTTCATTGAGGTAAATACCGAAAACATTCTTTTTGTTGCTGGT
>JBCCUY010000481.1:0-2351 GCA_039196145.1 Bacteroidota bacterium | reverse complement strand
ATGGCGTCAACGAGCTGTTTTCATAACATCTCAACTGGATAACGTCACTACCGTCATGGGTAAAGTTCCCCAATCCATCACCACAAACACAGAAACGCTCAAACGGAACGGCTCCTATATCGTTGTTATAGCTACCCAAAAAACCAAATTCTGCATTGGTCCTCAGTACCAATTTATCAACCAAATTAGTGTACCAGTCCCCTCGGAACTTTATTTTATAGAACTCCAGCAACTTAAAACGTTCTTCTTCCAAACGTTCAAGCTGATCGCTCAACTCGGCAAACTCCAGCTGTTCTTCAATATTCGCTGGGGTCGCACCAATTTCAAAAAGTCGTTCGGTTATCTCATCTATCTCGTCTCTAATCCCTCTAAAATCCTTGTTTCCAAATAATGAATAAGGTGGTGTAAACTTTGCCGTCAACTCAAAATTAGACCCAGATAACGGGAAAATCCTACTTGGTCCTTGTGAACTTCTGGAGATTCCAAGGGTATAGCTCAAAGAATTGGAGCTACCATTACCAAAATTGAAGAGTCCGTTGTTAAAATCGTTGAAATCATAGAGCTGATAGCTCAAAGAATGCGAAATGGTAAAGAAATCGTCAGGCCACTGTACCCTTTTCGCTAAACCTGCGGAAATACCGGTAATGGCAAAACCACGGTCGCGATCTACATCAATTCGACCCCTATTGTCAAAATTAGTGGCAAACTGCTGGGTTCTGGATAGGGAGAGATTAAACCGTACTGGCTTTTTTCCGCCCAACCACGGTTCCGCAAAGTTCAAACTGTATACCCTAAAGGTTCTACTGGCCTGCAATCTTAGGGCGAAAGTTTGTCCGTCACCCATAGGTACAGGTTTGTAGGCCTCTCCGTTGAAAATATTTTTTAGGGAGAAGTTACTAAAGGACAATCCCAAGGTGCCAATGAATCCACCTCCACCAAAACCTCCCTGAAGTTCTATTTGGCTGGAGCCGGACTCCACCAAACTATATTGAACATCCACAGTTCCAGCATTGGGGTCGGGGTTTTGGATATCCGGTGTAATCTGTTCCGCATCAAAGAATCCCAATTGACCCAATTCCCGGATACTCCTTACAATATTGTCCTTGCTATATTTTTGACCAGGTCTTGTGCGCAATTCACGGAAAATTACATGGTCATTGGTCTTATCGTTACCAACCACGGTAACGTGGTCTAAGAAAGTTTCTTTTCCCTCGATAATTCTGATTTCAAAATCGATAGTGTCGTTGACTGCAGAAACCTCAACTGGGTTTATACTGGAAAAGAGATATCCGTTGTTCTGATAGAGGTTTGTCAAATCAACGGCATCTGGTTTTGAATCGTCCTGTACACGCTCTTTTAGCAGCACACCATTATAGGTCTGTCCTTTACGAATTCCAAGAATTCTTCCAAGTTCCCGATCGGTATAGACCGAGTTCCCTACAAAATTTATGTCCCCGAAATAGTATTTATTTCCTTCCTCGACCTTAATTTTTAGGTCGATGTTGTTTTCATCCACCTTAATAAAGGTATCGGATAGGACACGGGCGTCCCGGTACCCACGTTCCGCATAGGCATCTACTAAACTGGAAAGGTCTTCCTTGTAATCTCCTTCAATATATTTTGATTTCTTCCAGAACCTGTAAAATTTCTTCTTTTTGGTCTTTTTCAAGGATTTGGCAAGACGTTTATTCGATAGTTTTTCATTCCCCTCAAAAGTGATACTCCGAATCTTTACCTTATCCCCTTTCTTTACATTGATGACCATGTTCTCGCTATTGGTGGCCGAAGTATCGGCAGCGGTAACAATGTTTACCTTGGCATTGAGATAGCCCTGTTTTTTGTACTTGTTTTGAAGGTAGTTCTTGGTATTCGCAATAAGACTCTCCGTGATCTTTTTACCTTTCTTAAGGTCTGTATCGTTTATGATATCCTCTACCTTTCGTTTTTTGACCCCGTATACCGTAACGTTTGCAAGTGTTGGCCTTTCTGTAATGTTCAACTCCAAAAAGATGTTATCACCTTCAATTTTAGTGTAGTACATCTCAACATTACTGAACAATTCCAAGCCCCACAGCTTCTTGATTACGGCACTGATCTCATCCCCAGGCACAGTTATGGGCTGGCCAACACGAAGGCCTGTGTAGGTTTTAACGGTCTGCTCGTTATAGCTCTGCAGCCCTGTAACACTAAGTCCACCTAAAATATAATCCTTACCGTTCTCAAAGGAAGTTACCTGAGCAAAGCTTTGGCCGGTGAAGAGAAGTAGAAGGAGTAGTTTTAAGTATAGTCGGGTGGTATGTTTTGTATTCTTAATGAAGTTGTTCGCTAGTTTTTCCAAATCGTCGTTCTCT
>JBCCUY010000480.1:0-2364 GCA_039196145.1 Bacteroidota bacterium | reverse complement strand
TTTCTTCTTTTTCTTTTTTCAATCGGACTTTTTACCTCCGTACAAGCCCAGTCGGATTATGAATTGATTCAGCAAACCTTGGGCTACTATATGGAAGGGGGTTCTAACAAGGATTTTGATACATTGAAGAAGGCTTTTCATGAAACAGCAACCATGAAGTACATTACCGATGAAGGGTACAAGGAAGTGAATGCCTTGGAGTTCTTTAGTGGAATGAAGCCAGGTCCAAAAGTAAATAGAAAAAATCGGATAGCTGAAATCACGGTATCAGGTCATGCGGCGAACGCTCGGTTGGAACTGGAATACCCAGATTTCACCTTTGTGGACTTTATGAATATGCTCAAGATTGATGGGGAATGGAAAATTGTGAGCAAAATCTTCTACAAAAGAGTGGATTAGTATATTGGGTTCTAAGGAACCAATATGGTTACGGTTAAAGGAAGTGTCCCCAGTGACCCAAATCCTCCGGCCACACCTGAGAGGTTGATTTCCTCGGTCCCGGTATAAGGTCCACAACATGCTCCAGCTTCCATAAAAGAAGTCTCTAGAGCTAGTGTAAAGTTTACATCGTTACCGACCCTAATCTGGTACTCCTGTACTCCAAAATCCACGTCTTCCAAGTCAACAACTAGGAAAGCTTCATTTTGGAAATTGTTTTGAATTTCAAATGCCACCATATTGGTGTTTGCATCCCGAACGGTAATGTCAGTAGTTTGAAATGTGCCATTAGTGAGGAGGTTTTCTCGAGAATTTCCGTTAATGATTTCAAAGTAGATGGAATTATCAACGCCCAGGCAATCCACTAGGGAACAATCTGCCGGGTCGTCATTTTTGCAGCTTAAAAGAGCACCGAAAAGTAAACTATACGCTAGAAGGGTTTTAAAGTTCATAGTATCACTTTTGATAATAAGATGTAGGTGCTGTCCAAATGTTGCGTTCTAAAACAAACCTTAACATAGGTTCTAAACTACCATCCCCCGGAGGCACCACCGCCACCGAATCCTCCTCCGCCGAATCCACCCCCGAATCCGCCGGAACCAAAACCACCTCCTCCAAATCCTCCGGAAGACCCCGAGCTTCGACCCATATTACTGAGTATAATCATGTCCCAAAGGTCAGGACCACGCCTTCTTCCTCCACCTCGACCACCACGGTTGTTCCGGTTTTTCCTGGAAAGGATGATGAGAATGATTAGAAAGATGAGAAAGGGTAGTAAGGCTTTAAACGAAAAATCGTTTGAGTTTCCAAAGGTACGTTCTTCATCAAATCCCCCATTTAAAATTTGGAAAATGGCATCTGCACCCTTATTGAGACCACTATAGTAATCCCCTTTTTTAAATTCAGGTATGATCACGGATTCTATGATTCGTTTCGACATAAAATCGGTTAACGAGCCTTCCACACCATATCCCGTATTGATAGCTATTCTCCTGTCATCCCTGGCCAGAAGTACTAGTATTCCATTGTCTTTGTCAGCCTGGCCAATGCCCCATTTCTGACCCCATTGGGCGCCTAGAAAGTTGATGTTTTCCCCTTGAGTGGAACCAATTATGGCAACGACGATTTGTGTTGAAGTGCTATCGGAATAGTGAATGAGCTTCTGTTCCAAAGCTTTGCTTTGGTTGGCGGGTAATAGATTCACATAATCGTAAACACTGGTCTGTACATCCGGTTTTTCTGGAATGGTAAACTGCCCCCATGCCATGGAAACAACCAGTAGTGCTGCAAAAAGGTTAACCTTTGGATATGGCATCGCTCAGTTCATTGGTATCCGTTTGGTCCCACGGGAAATGAGCTTGCAATTCTTCACCGGCCCGCTTTACCCCCTCCACAATTCCTTGTTTGAAATTTCCTTTCTTAAAGTGATTGGAAATCACCTCTTTGGTAGATTCCCAAAAACCTTTGGGTACTACCCTGTATATACCGCTGTCTCCATAGATGACAAATTTTTTATCCGCTACGGCAACATAAACCAAAACGCCGTTGGCCTCCTTGGTGTTATCCATTTTTAAAAAGTGGAATACCTGCTGGGCACGACCAAAATGATCTATGTTGGCGGTAGCCTCAATGTGGACCCTAATCTCCCCGGAGGTGTTCTTTTCAGCATCAAGGATTGCATTTACAATTTCTTCCTCTTCAGCTGCAGATAAAAATTCCTCTACTTTGGACATGCTTAGTTAAAATCGAAATTGACATCTGGGGCATTTTCTGCACCCGGATTGGAGCTGAACAAGGCCAGTGCATCAAAGTTGGCGATACTGGCAATAATATTTGTTGGGATTTTTTCAATTTTGATGTTATACTCCCCGGCCAGGTCATTAAACCTGTTCCGCTCCACATTGATACGGTTTTCGGTGCCTTCCA
>JBCCUY010000479.1:0-2374 GCA_039196145.1 Bacteroidota bacterium | reverse complement strand
TTTTCTGAAACTTGATGTTGACATGAAACTTGAATCAATACAAAGACTAATACAAATAGATTTTTCATTTTGGTTTTACTTGATACGTTTTTGACTTAAAAATTTGCCCTCCCCCCTAAACAGAACCAATTGCAGAACAAGTAACGGCTACGAATAAATAAGGGTTAACTTGTTTTTGACATTTTCTGTTACAAAACTACCAAAACCTATTTTTTTGATATTACCCAGGAACGGTTTTCTAAAAGTATTGGATATATTAGCGATATACTAATAATACCAACCATGAAACTCTATATGTTATACGTATTGGCCTTTGCTTGTTTCACTGTATCCATAGTTCAGGCCCAGGAAAAGACCAAGATCATCTTGGATGCGGATACGGCGAACGAAGTGGATGATCCATTTGCCATAGTTCGTGCCTTTGCCGAGCCCACTTGGGAAATTCAGGCGTTGAACGCCACGCAATGGCAGGCCAGCCAGTGGACTTCTGATCGCAGTATGGAAGAAGGTCATAGAATAAATCAGGTATTGGCCGCATACTTAAAGCCGGAAAACACAAAACTTCTACGGGGCGGACATCGAAGAATGTATGATTGGGGGGATATGGCCTTGCATTCGGCAGCAACATACAACATTATTAAGGAGGCACATCTTCAAACTGACGGGGAAAAATTAACGATTGTTGCCCTTGGTGCCCTTACGAATGTAGCTTCTGCCGTTTATATTGATCCTACCATTAGTTCAAAAATAAAATTATACTGGTTAGGGACCATCTATGACTTTAAGAAAAATATTTCCAAGCGTACAGACTTCAATGCCATAATGGATCCACAGGCCGTAGAGTTACTCTTGTCATCTGAGGTGGAAATGCATATTCTCCCGATAAGCGAGGTAAATCAGATGAAATCCAAGTTCTCGGAAACCAAAGAACTTTTGGGGGGTAAGCATGCCTTGGGAGACTATTTGGTGGAACATTGGTTCAAGCATGATGATTCAGGCAGGGAAGAACGCGTGCTTTGGGACATTGCCTTGATAGAGGCTATGTTGCATCCGGAATGGGTGACTGAAGTAAAAGTAGATGTCTTTGAGAACAAAGACGTATACCTTTACAAGGATATCGATAAGGAGAAATTTCTAAAGGATTGCTTTGATCGTATTGTTGCCAAGTTGGAAAGACTTTGATTGGTCCTAGCATCTTTTTTTAGTACTTGCTGATAAAGAAGTTCTCCAACTCATTTTCAAGTGCAACGATTTTGGTTAGATCAAGGTGCAAGCAAAATTTGTGATAAATCTTCAACGAAATAGCTCGGATTTTAAGTCAAACCCATGAAATCTAAACATAGCGTCGGTCTCTGGCTTGGAATACTATTGTTTTTGATAGTTTTTGTTTTACCTACTCCGGACGGACTTTCCCTGGAGGGAAAAAGAATGGGAGCCATTGCCCTATTGATGGTGGTTTGGTGGGTTACGGAGGCTATTCCCATATACGTTACCGCATTTCTGCCTGTGGTGCTATTTCCTGTTTTGGGAGTGTTGGATTCAGCTGAAACTACCAAGGTGTATGGGCATAATTATGTGCTTATGCTATTGGGAGCATTCATTTTAGCCAAAGGAATTGAGAAACAAGATTTTCATAGAAGAATAGCATTGCGCATTATAGGTCTTTTAGGCACGGGCCAACGTCGGATTATTTTAGGTTTTATGATCGCGACGGCACTTTTGTCCATGTGGATTACCAATATGGCCGTAGTTCTCATTATGTTGCCCATCGCCTCATCACTCATTGAAAGTCAAGAGGAAAATGATATCAGGAATTTTGGATTGGCCCTCCTGTTGGGGATTGCCTATGCCGCAAGTGTTGGAGGAACCGGTACCCTTATCGGAACACCCCCCAACTTGGTTTTTGCCGGATTACTTGACAAACTATATCCTGGTGCACCCGAAATTGGTTTTGTGGACTGGATGAAAATAGCATTACCCGTAGTGGTTATCTTCATTCCCGTGATTTGGATTTATCTGGTTTTTTTCATGGGAATACGGAAGGATGCAAAATTGGTTAACTTCAAGATTACCAATGAAATAAGTCGTCTAGGAGAAATGGGTCCAGGAGAAAAGAGAGTGATGATTATTTTTCTGCTCACGGCACTGGGTTGGGTTTTTCGAAAGGACTTGGTTATAGGCGACTTTACCCTTCCAGGGTGGGGAAGCCTTTTAGGAGTGGCGGATTATGTCCATGATAGTACAGTGGCTCTTTTCGGTGCCATCCTTCTGTTCTTGATAGATGATGGAAAAGGGAAGAAATTAATGGATTGGAAAACTGCACGCAATGTACCCTGGGGAGTGGCTATGTTCTTAGGAGGCGGTTTAGCTTTGG
>JBCCUY010000478.1:0-2387 GCA_039196145.1 Bacteroidota bacterium | reverse complement strand
GAAAGTATTTTGACCTGGAATACAATAGAACACAACCTAAAACAATCAAGAGTACTCCCATATTTTCATAGCGTTGACGTGGCAGTGAACGCAAACATAGCAATTACTTTGATTAATTCTAAATTAAAATAAGTTTATACGGTTTACGATTGTGTTAAGTTTGAAAAAAGGACTTTAATAGTCCTAAAATAACCTGTGTTTTGATATCTGGGACATAAATCAAGGTACTTCGCCCAATTTTTGAAATCACAGGTTATTTTCCCAACATTCTATGACAAGGGATTTTTTCCATAATCCTTGGGAGAGGTTTTACATTTTTCTGTTTCAAATTAAAGACGTGATTAGGAATCGTAATCTTCTGTAATACCCAGGTTGTATTTACACCTGAAATCTTACAATACTAACCAAACCTATGCCTCACAACTAGTACATGCCTTTTTCTGCTTAAACTTTTGGGCAGCATTCATACTGTGCTGATAGTAAAGGGATTTTAAACCGAGCTTCCAAGCCGTAACGTGAATTTTGTTGATATCCTTTGTGGGCATATCAGGGTGCACAATTATGTTTACGGATTGCCCTTGATCTATGTATTGCTGTCTCGCAGCAGCTTGGTAGATAATATCCAATTGGTCCAATTCGGAGTAAGTTTTGAATACATCCTTTTCTTCTTTGCTCAAAAAGTCGAGGTGCTGCACGGAACCATCATAATCCCGTATACTCTTCCATATCTCCGGAACATCTTTCCCTTTCTGTTTCAATAAAAGGGTCAAGAACGGATTTTTTATAGTGGTCTTTATCTTCGCTATGTCCTTTACATACACATTGGACCATATGGGCTCTATTCCTTGGGAAACCTGTCCCAGGATAAAGGCTGAGGAGGTAGTCGGGGCAATCGCATTTAAGGTTGCATTTCTTCTACCATAGCCCTTCAACACCTCAGGTTCTCCGAAACGTGTCGCCAATTCTTCTGATGCCCTATACGAGCGCTCCTTCATGGTCTTGAAAATTTCATTGTTTAGGTTAAAGGCCTCCTGACTCTCGAATGCCATCATTTTGGACTGTAACAATGAATGCCAGCCCAATGCCCCCAGACCTAAGGCACGGTTTGCCTTGGCAAAATTATAGGCGCGTTCCATAAACAAAAAGGTCTGCTGATCATCACGGTCCTGTGAATCGCGATACCCTTCCAATTTTTCCAAGAATTCCGTTATCACAGCATCCAGAAAATACACCATGGTCTCAACGGCATCGGTATCCTTCCACTTATCATAATGGAGCAGATTAACACTGGAAAGCACACATACAAATGACCAATCGTCATTGGAAGGTAGCATTATTTCAGTACACAGATTACTGGCGTAAATAGGATGTTGTTTGTCCTTATAGACATCGGCCGCATTATTGTTGGCATTATCCGAGAAGAAAATATAGGGATAACCCATTTCACCCCTTCGCTGTAAAACTTTGGCCCAAATGGTTCTCTTTTCCCGATCGCCACCGATCATATCCTGCATCCACTGACTCGTAACGGTTACACCATGGGTCAATTGTTGAATGGGGTTCCCCTCCGTACCAATTTCCAAAAACTCCACAATATCACTATGTTCAATAGGTAGATATGGTGAAAAACGCCCCCGTCTTACCGATCCCTGACTCACCACATCGACCATGGATTCAAAGAGCTGCATAATATGTACGGCACCAGAAGCTTCACCATTATTTTTTACCGGGGCTCCGCGATGTCTAATTTTACCAAAATACCCTGAAGTGCCACCTCCAAGTTTGGACATCATGCCCACCTCGGATTGGGTATAAAGGATATTGCCCATATCATCATCAATGTGGGATCCAAAACAACTTATCGGTAGTCCGCGTTCCTTTCCAAAGTTGGACCAAACCGGGGAGGCCAATGAGAAAAACCCTTCGGACATATAGTTATAGAACTTATCCGAATATCCAGGTAGCCTCAAAATTTGCTCTGCCCTATCGGCTATCTCACGTATACGGGCTTCTGGTGTGGTACCCTTGGTCAAATAGCCCGAAGACATAAATTTCCGACTGTTTTCATTGAGCCACGAAAAGCCTTCCGAATTTTCTTTAAGCTTGGCCAGGGTCTCCTTTCTGGAATTTACCAATTGACTGCTGTGTGCAGCGGCTTTTGTTTGGGTCGTACCTATTTCAGTTGTGTTTTGCATTTTTTAAAATAAATCGTCGCTGGTTATACTTTGGGTTCTTTTACTATAATTGATGGAGCGCTTAACGAAAAAATCTCCATGTTTTGTTCCAATGATTTCATCGTCAAACCATTCTGTTTGCGCAAGTAATGTGTTATCTACTTCAAAAATGGTATTGATACCTATGCTTTCCAGTGAGTTGTTGAATCGGTT
>JBCCUY010000477.1:0-2390 GCA_039196145.1 Bacteroidota bacterium | reverse complement strand
TTGAATACACTTTGCATTGGGAAATGTCTTTTGCCATGAATACTTAGGGTGTCCTTAGCGGTTGGTCCGTCAATGGCGACCCCAACAAGAGCATTTTTGGATTTCATAATATCTGTGATTTCCTTTCTTAAGGATTCAATTGTTTGTGAATTCCCTTGTGCAAAAATTAGCAACAAGATCAATAAGGCGAAGGATGTTTTTTTTGCCATGTAGTTTTGGATTGTGGTAATGGTTTTGAATCTGTTTCCTTTTGCAATTATAAAATTTATTGCGACACTAAAACACGTTTATTCAAAGCAAATGGAACTGATTTTACTATTTTCACCACTGGATTTAGGGCTTCATTAGGAATGGAATGACCAGAGTCTTTATCATATCTGGTTTCATAATTAGCCCTACATGGCCGCAATTGGGGATGATGGCCAATTGGGACTTGGGGATTGTGTTATGCGTGTCAGCTAAACCTACAGGGTCTATATAGTGGTCGCTATCACCTCCAATATTCAAGACGGGACATTTTATTGAAGCCACCTTTTCTCTATCCATATACGTTGGTAGCAGCCAAGACGCCCTAAGCGCCTCTATAAGTTCTTCATAGGTATGGGTTCTTGGCATGAGCGCTTTTCTTGCCGCTACCAAATCGGGCAATAGTTTTTCGCAATCCTCGGCGGTCAAGGTTCTGAGTTGCTCAAACGAAGCGGGAAAATAACCGGATGAATCGGTCATTCCACCCAATGCGACCACTTTTTCTACGGTATCTGGAAAATTGGCAGCTAAATAATAAGCGGTTATGGCACCTGCGCTAAATCCCATTACCAAAGCTGTTTCATGCTGTTCTTTTTTTAGAATAGCGATGGCGTCCTCAGCAAACAGTTTATAGGACAAAATGTTTGTGCCCAATTCTGATTTGCCATGTCCACGCATACCTACTGCAATGACCTTGAAGTTTTCAGCCAGCAAGGGGATATATTGTGCAAATTCATCTATATACCCAAAAGTATCACCGTGCAGCAAGAGTAAGGGAGTTCCAGACCCATAGGTCTCATAGTACAATTTGGCGGTAACTGTTTCAATATATTTACCTGCTGCGGGATTATTGCCATAGGGGATGGACTGAGCATTGGATGTGATTGAAACTAATAGCAAATTTAACAGGATGGCAATTCCTTTCATTATTTTGACTTTACCTGAAACCAATCTATTCTACAATTTAAACCATTTCCTTGGATGTTCCTCATTTAAGGAGTTGGGAGCGAACTAAAAATGGCTTTGCAAAGGATACCTACAATTGTTTAAAGTGAAGCCAGCAGTTCGTTACAGAGTTCCACCACCGCCGTATAGTTCTCATGAAATGCAGAAACATTTGAAAGGACCACCATACCATTTTGGTTTTTCAGGTCCACTGCAATGGAAGAAGTGTATCCTCCTGTTCCACCATTATGGGTAATGAATTCATCCTGATGTTCTGTCTTAAGTATATGCCAACCTAGTCCTACGTGTACCCCTTCTTTAATTTTATATGTTTTTTCCCTAGTTAAGGCCAACTCAAGGTTGGTGCTGTCAAATTGGGCAATAGCAAACTTGGCTAGGTCTTCCGAAGTGGATAAGATCCCACCCGCCCCTACATGGACGTTCATGTCCCAATTTGGTGTTATTTCACCATCCTTGTTCAGTCCTTTGACCAATTTACTCCCAATATCAGCCCATGACGTGGACGAGTTGCGCATCCCATATTTTGAAAAAATTTTGCGCTCCACCAATTCTTGGTATGTTGTATTGCCAATTTTGGCCATGGAATAGCCAAGTGTAGCCGCCCCAATATTGGAGTAGGCATATTCCTTTTCCCCTAAAACCACTTTCTCGGTAAGGTATTCCACTAATTTGTCCTCACCGTAGTTTTTATAAGGGTTGTCCGAGTCTTGAAATAGACCAAAGCCCCGATTTTGGGCCAATCTGGGTAGCCCGGAAGTATGGTTTGCCAATTCCTTAAAGGTGATGTTCTGATTCTCATTTAGTTTGAGTCCTAAATGATCTCCAATACTGGCATCAAGGCTTATTTTTTTCTCCAAAACAAAGCTTGCCAGTAGGGTAGAGGTCAAAACCTTGGATATGGAGCCAATTTCAAAAACCCTATTGTGGTTGTCTATGTTGACGATTTTATCCCGATCCCTTTTTACACCGTAGAAATCAACTGTATCATTTTTTATAATAGCTATTGAGAATTGGGTGTCATTTGGAAAGGCCTTTATGGTCTCAAAAATGAGCTCGCTTTGCGCTTTGGTGATGGAATTCCTGGAAATTTCTTGCTTATTTTGGGCAAGTTTGACCGGTGCATTGCAACTAAAGAATAGGAGTGCGAAAAGTGGTAATAGCCATTCGGTCATAAGTTC
>JBCCUY010000476.1:0-2398 GCA_039196145.1 Bacteroidota bacterium | reverse complement strand
GGAAAAACAGTTGACCACCTTGGGACAGAATATTGAGGCCATGGAGGTGGATGGCACTTTTGATGATTGCCAGCGTATGGTGAAAACAGCTTTTTTGGATACTGATATCACCCAACAAAAAAAACTGACCTCTGCCAATAGCATCAATGTGGCGCGATGGCTGCCCCAACTGTTCTACTTTTTATTTGCCTACAAGCAGGCCAAATCCAAAGGAAAGGAAATCGTGTTCTCGGTTCCCTCAGGTAATTTTGGAAACATCTGTGCTGGAATGGTGTCACAAAAACTGGGCATGCCCGTAGGACACTTTGTCGCCGCCACCAATGCCAACAAAGTAGTGCCCAACTTCCTTAAAAAAGGAATTTATGAACCACTGCCCTCCATTGCTACCATTTCCAATGCTATGGATGTCGGTGACCCCAGCAATTTTGTCCGCATCCGAAAGCTATATCAAAACAATTTGGATGAACTGCGAAACCATTTGTCCTCCTATTCTTTCTCGGATGATGATACTAGAGGGGCCATGAAGAAAATCCACCAAAATTCTGGCTATGTGACAGACCCGCACGGAGCGGTTGGTTATTTGGGGCTTAAGAAATATCAGAAATCAAATCCGGATACCTTCGGTGTTTTTCTGGAAACCGCCCATCCTGTAAAGTTTTTGGATGTGGTCGAGGGTACTTTGAACATTTCTCCAGAAATTCCCCAGCAAATCCAAAAAGTAATGGACAAAGAAAAAAAGTCCATAAAAATTGATTCCTACCAAGGGTTAAAATCACATCTCTTGAGCAGTTAGCCACTTTTATTTTCAATTAACAAAGGTTTGTGCAAAAGATTAGGATTTTTAGGCCAAGTTCTTGTTGAATTCAAATAAATTTACCCTGTAAAATTTGAATTATGAAAAGTACTGCTTTGACCAAAACCCATGAAGCCTTAGGTGCTAAAATGGTTCCTTTTGCGGGGTACAATATGCCCGTTTCTTATGAGGGTGTGAACGCGGAACACGAGACGGTAAGAAAGTCCGTTGGTGTTTTTGATGTATCCCATATGGGTGAATTTTTGATTGAGGGGCCAAAAGCCTTGGAACTCATTCAGAAGGTGACCTCCAACGATGCTTCAAAACTCACCATTGGCAAGGCCCAATACAGCTGTTTCCCAAACGAGACCGGGGGGATTGTGGACGATCTTATTGTCTATCGCATTAAAGAAGAAACCTACCTATTGGTGGTCAACGCATCCAATATTGACAAAGATTGGAACCATATTTCAAAATACAATGAGCCTATCGGCGCTATCATGCGAAACATCTCCGATGATTATTCCCTTTTGGCCATTCAAGGCCCAAAGGCGGTTGGGGCCATGCAGTCGCTAAGCTCTGTCAATTTATCTGAAATTAAGTTCTACAATTTTGTAGTGGGCGATTTTGCAGGGATAGATCATGTCATCATTTCGGCAACGGGCTACACGGGTTCCGGAGGATTTGAGATTTATTGCAAAAACTCAGAAGTACAACAGGTTTGGGACAAGGTGTTGGAGGCAGGCGCTGATTTCGGCATCAAACCCATCGGTCTAGCTGCTCGAGATACGCTTCGATTGGAAATGGGCTACTGCCTATACGGAAACGATATTGACGATACCACTTCTCCTTTTGAAGCTGGCCTAGGGTGGATTACCAAGTTTACCAAGGAATTTGTAAACAGTGAGGCCCTAGCCAAGCAAAAAGAGGAAGGGGTCAGCAAAAAATTGGTCGCCTTTGAGTTGGACGAGCGAGGAATTCCACGACAGGGGTATGCTATTGTGGATGCAGACGGCAATGAGATAGGAAAGGTAACCTCAGGTACCATGTCTCCCTCACTTTCAAAGGGAATTGGTTTAGGTTATGTAAGTAAGGAACACAGCAAAACCGACGGCAAGGTATATATTCAAATACGAAAGGGTAGTGTGCCGGCAACAGTGGTAAAATTGCCTTTTTACAAAGGATAATGGTGGATTTTAGGCCCATTTTGCAGGATATTATTGCCATGGCCCAACAGGAACCGGACAAAGGCAAAGTGGCCGATTATATTCCGCAATTGGAGCATGTGAATCCGAATAAGTTCGGCATTTCTATTTTGGGCAGCGACGGTACTATCCATTCCGATGGTGACGCCAAGGAACGGTTTTCCATTCAAAGTATTTCCAAGGTGCTGTTGTTGTCCATGGCCTTTGGTCTGGAGGGCAATAAACTTTGGGACCGAGTGGATGTAGAACCTTCGGGAGATCCCTTTAATCATTTATCCCTTTTGGAAATGGAGAACGGCATCCCAAGAAATCCATTGATCAATGCCGGGGCCATTGTGGTTTGCGATGTCTTGATTTCGCACCTAAAAAACCCTAAACAGGAATTTTTGGATTATGTGCG
>JBCCUY010000475.1:0-2399 GCA_039196145.1 Bacteroidota bacterium | reverse complement strand
TCGAAATCCAAAAGGCGGAATTCCCCACAAAAAATGTACTGGAAAGTTATTTGGGGAATCTGTATTGGCAGTATTTTCAACAGAACCGCTATCGGTTCTATGATCGCACCAAAACGGAGGCCAAAGTAGACAGTATCGACTTCCGGACATGGGATTTGACCACCCTTTTCAAAGAAATTCACCAACATTTTACTGCATCGTTGGGGAATCCAACAAAATTGCAGACCCTAAATGTGAACGAATTCCAGGAAATACTGACCAAACAAAAGGGTTCTGAAATCTATCGTCCAACCCTATTCGACCTGTTGGCCCATACTGCGCTACAATTCTATAAAACTCCTGAAAACGCCATCACACGACCCGCGGACAAATTTGAAATGGACGACCCAAAATTACTTTGCGAGGCCTATCAATTTACACAGCTATCCATTGATTTTACGGACCAGACCTCCCTACAATCCAGAGCCTTGGAAATCTATCAGGAACTTACAAAGTTTCATTTTTCGGATGTTCGATTGGAAGCCTTGGCAGATGTGGATATTGAACGATTACGATTTATTCATCAAAATGCGGTTTTCCCAAATAAGGATGTAGCCTATCTTGATGTTCTTCAAAACTCCGTAGAAAACCTAAGTCATCATGAAGTATCCGGTTTGTACCAATATGAAATTGCCCTATTGTACAATCAATGGGGAAATTCATACCAACCCAAGTCCAAAGAAGAACATCGATGGAAGCTAAAAGAAGCGCTGACGCTCTGTGAATCGGTTATCGCGCAATTTCCGGAAAGTACGGGTGCCGAAAAGTGCAGAGCGCTAAAATCCGAAATTCTTTCCAAAAGTTT
This sequence comes from Bacteroidota bacterium, assembly GCA_039196145.1. Classification (GTDB taxonomy): domain Bacteria; phylum Bacteroidota; class Bacteroidia; order Flavobacteriales; family Flavobacteriaceae; genus Flagellimonas. The sequence continues at coordinate 1,555 of JBCCUY010000475.1, read as the reverse complement.
ACAATTGACCGTGGAGCAATATATCCCCATTGATTCCCCCTCCCGAATATTGGTGAACTACAAAAACCTGAATGAACTTCAGCTTGTTGCGTATGCGGCATCGAATAACGATATCAAAAAACTGAATACCCTGTATCCCGAATCTGAACAACTGAACTTTATCAAAAAACTATCCGCCGTTAAAAAGTGGGAGGCTCCATTGAAAAATGAAAACGATTTCCAGCGGCATGGTATTGAGGTCTTGCTGCCTAAATTAGGCAATGGGCAATATATTCTTTTGGCCGTTCCTAAAGCAGATGTCCATAATACGTTTGCTTATGCCAAGATTCAGGTAACAAATTTAGCCTTAGTTGAAACCCAGAGCCCGGGACATCATCAATTTCAACTCCTTGATAGGAATAATGGAAAACCTCTGGAAAATGCTAAGCTACGATTTTCCTATCAGGAGAACTACGACCGTAAGTTTCTGACCGAAACATTTACGACCAATGATAAGGGTGCGGTAAGGATTCCACGGGGTACCAAGCGCTGGACCTCTATAGGTATTAAGGCGGTTTACAATGACGATACAGCCCATTTTGGAGCGTATTATATCGGCTCAAAATCAAATACACAAGTTCTCGGTTCCATTGATAATTCCGCTTTTTTGTTTACCGATAGAAGTATGTATAGACCGGGACAAGTACTCTATTTCAAAGGAATAGCCGTTTCAAGGGAAAACGATGCATCCAAAATCTTGCCCAATATTCCAATGACAGTAAACCTTAAGGATGTAAACTATCAAGAAGTGACCACGTTGGAGGTAATGACCAATGAATTTGGTTCGTTTTCAGGAAAATTCATATTACCGGACAACGGACTTACCGGAAGTTTTTCGTTACAGGCAAGTTCAAAATCCATTAAAATCAATGGCACTACCGAGTTCTCCGTGGAAGAGTATAAACGACCCAAATTCCAAACCTCTTTTCAAGCGGTAAAGGAAACCTATAAGGTCAACGACAGTATTATAGTAAAGGGCACGGCAATCTCGTATGCGGGCAGTGCCATTACCGATGCCCAAGTAGCCTACCGTGTACGCCGAGTCGTACATTTTCCAAGATGGTACCATTGGAGTAGACCTTACTTCAATTCCCCTCCACAGGAAATCGCTCATGGCAGTACGGTAACCGATGCTTCCGGGAACTATACCATTACTTTCAAGGCTATTCCGGACAATAGTATTGAGAAGAATAATCTGCCGACATTCAATTATGAAATTACTGCGGACGTAACCGATATCAACGGTGAAACGCATACGGCCACCGAAATTGTCCGTGTGGGTTACCATACCCTTAATGCCGATATCAGGACTTCGGATCGGCTGGACAAAAATGCGAAAGACCATACCATTGAAATAACGACCACCAATCTAAACGGCCAAGCTGTGGACGCCAAGGGCACCCTTAAAATGTACAAGTTACGGCCCTCTAAATATGTACTGCGCAATCGGCCTTGGGCTTCACCCGATTACCAAAACTGGGACAAAAGCAGTTTTAAGAAACTATTCCCTCATGAT
>JBCCUY010000474.1:0-2400 GCA_039196145.1 Bacteroidota bacterium | reverse complement strand
AATTGGGAAGAGTTTATTCCGCATAGGGAATCAGTGCTTCTTGAAGATGTGGAGATTTTCAAAGACTATTATGTGCTTACGGAGCGGGAAAACGGGCTGAACCAACTCAAGATTTCCCGTTGGGATACCGGTGATTCCTATTACCTTCCTTTCGATAGTGAGACCTATGTTGCCGGAACTTCAGTCAATGTTGACTTTGATACACAGGAGCTTCGGTACTACTATAATGAAATGGGCGCGCCCTACGCCATTATCGATTTTAATATGGAAACCAAGTCAAAAAAAATATTGAAGGAGCAAGAGGTTTTGGGCGGAAAGTTCGATAAACAAAATTACCAGACAAAGCGTGTTTGGGCCACGGCAAGGGACGGTGTCAAAGTGCCCATTTCCATGGTATACCATAAGGACACCCAATTTGATGGCAACAGTCCTTTATTGCAGTACGCCTACGGTTCTTACGGTAGCACTATTGACCCTTATTTTTCCTCTATTAGGTTAAGCTTGTTGGATCGTGGCTTTATTTATGCGATTTCCCATGTTAGGGGAGGTGAATATTTGGGCAGAAATTGGTATGAAGATGGAAAATTGTACAAGAAGAAGAACACTTTTACCGACTTTATCGATTGTTCCCAATTTCTGGTTGATAATAAGTACACCAGCCCTAAACATCTCTATGCCGCCGGAGGTTCGGCTGGTGGGTTGCTAATGGGGGCTATAGTAAATATGGCACCAGAGCTATATAACGGGGTGATAGCGGCAGTTCCTTTTGTGGATGTGGTCACTACAATGCTGGATGATAGCATTCCCCTTACCACTGGGGAGTATGATGAATGGGGAAATCCTCATGAAAAAGGCTACTACGAATACATGAAATCATACTCGCCTTATGATAACGTAGCTGTAAAAGTTTACCCAAATATGTACGTTTCCACAGGTTTGCACGATTCCCAGGTACAGTATTGGGAACCGGCCAAGTGGGTTGCTAAGCTTCGGGAGTATAAAACAGATGATAACCTGCTGTTTTTAGATACCAACATGGATGCCGGACATGGCGGAGCTTCTGGACGCTTTGAGTCGTTGAAGGAAACAGCCAAGGAGTATGCATTCATTTTAGATTTGGAAGGAAAAGTCCCATAAAATAAAAAGTGCTATTTTTGTGCCGGATAAATTGTTGCGTAACCAACCGTTTGCCCCTTACCTAAACCCAGTTATGAGAAAACAGATAAATGCGCACAGCAATATTCTTGATTTAATTGGAAATACCCCCTTAGTTAAGCTTAATAAAATTGCCGAACCTCTTACAGGTAATTTCTATGCCAAGGTAGAAGCCTTTAACCCGGGTCATTCTTCCAAGGATAGAATTGCGGTCTATATTATTGAAGAAGCAGAGCGCAAAGGGATTTTAAAACCTGGTAGTACTATCATTGAGACCACTTCTGGTAATACCGGCTTTAGTTTGGCTATGGTTAGTATTGTTAAGGGCTATAAGTGCATTTTGGCAGTGAGTTCAAAATCGTCTCCAGATAAGATAGACATGTTGCGCTCCATGGGAGCCAAGGTATATGTTTGCCCTGCCCATGTGAGTGCTGACGACCCAAGATCATATTACGAAGTGGCCAAGCGTCTTCACCAAGAAACTAAGGATTCCATCTATATCAATCAGTATTTTAATGAATTGAATATTGAGGCCCATTACAATACCACAGGCCCGGAGATATGGAATCAAACAAATGGAAACATTACCCATTTGGTAGCTTGCAGTGGAACAGGTGGCACCATATCTGGAATTGCACGCTATCTGAAAGAGCAGAATCCTGAAGTTAAAGTATTGGGAGTTGACGCCTATGGTTCTGTTTTGAAAAAGTTCCATGAAACTGGCGAATTTGACCACAATGAGGTCTACCCTTATAGAATTGAGGGACTTGGCAAAAACCTTATCCCAGCCGCCACTGATTTTAACTCTATTGACCGTTATATTAAGGTAACAGACGGTGAAAGTGCCCATATGGCCAGAAAAATTGCCCATTCTGAAGGAATTTTTGTGGGATATACCAGTGGAGCGGCTATGCAGGCATTATACCAGCTTAATACGGAGGGCGAATTTTCTGAGGATAGCAATGTGGTTGTTATCTTCCCAGATCACGGTTCACGGTATATGAGCAAGGTGTATAGCAATGAATGGATGGAAAATCAAGGATTTTTTGATATCCAGAACGCAGAAACCCCTGAAAAAATAGAATACATCAAGTAATACTTGATCCACGATAAATTGAAACGGCAATGGCAATCATTGCCGTTTTTTTTATCCTGATATTTAGTTATGTGGGCTTACCAAAAATATATATTTTTGCATTTGAATTAATTTTGAGGTAGATGAGAGATTTATTTGACAGAATTATT
>JBCCUY010000473.1:0-2452 GCA_039196145.1 Bacteroidota bacterium | reverse complement strand
ATATTACTCCTGAGGATTTTCAGGACACTTTTTTGTTCCGAGGTGCTTTGTCCATAGGTTTTCGGTTTTAAGCCGTAATTTTAAGGCTTAATCCATATTGATGACAGCCTTATTATTAATTGACATTCAAAAAGGACTCCAAGAACTCGATTATTACGGGGAGGAACGGAACAATCCGGACGCCGAAGTTCACTCGGCACAAATCCTAAAAGCTTTTCGAGCTAAAAAACTGCCCATTTTCCACGTGCAGCATTGCTCCACCAATCCGGATTCGCCCCTGCATCCTTCCAAACCCGGCAACGCTTTTAATCCATTGGTACAACCTGAAGTGGATGAGCCCATTTTTCAAAAATCGGTGAACAGTGCCTTTATAGGGACAGATTTGGAATCCACCTTAAAATCCAAAAAGATTACCGACGTGGTGATTGTTGGTTTGACTACCGAACATTGCATTTCCACTTCCACCAGAATGGGAGCAAATCTTGGTTTTAACGTCACCCTTGTTTCTGATGCTACCGCGGCGTTCAACAAAACAGGAATCCATGGGGAGAACTATAGTGCAGAACTTACCCACAGTTTGGAATTGGCCAACTTAAAAGATGAGTTTGCCACCATACAGAACACCCAAACTTTGTTACAGGAACTTGACTGATTCCTTCTTATTTTTATACAGCATCTTTCAAATAACTTTTTCATGTTTCGCACGGTCCTAGTATTTCTTTTTTGTTTCATTATGAATGTTCCCTCAAGTTTTTCGCAAGAAATACCCCTCCGCATAGGCATTGCCGGTCTTACGCATACCCATGTGCATTGGATTTTGGGTAGGGAAGACTTGGGCGATGTTGAAATTGTGGGAATGGTGGAACCCAATAGGGAACTCGCCCAGCGTTACTCGGACCAGTATGGATATTCCATGGATTTGGTGTACAATACCCTTGACGAAATGATTGCTGCTACCCAACCGGAAGCCGTAACCGCCTTTGGCACCATCTATAACCATTTAGAAGTTGTGGAAACCTGTGCACCCAAGGGCATTCATGTGATGGTAGAAAAACCTATGGCCGTAAGCTTGGACCATGCCAAAAAAATGGCGGCTCTGGCAGAAAAGCACAATATTCACCTCCTCACCAACTATGAGACCACTTGGTATCCCACCAATCACAAAGCAAAAGAATTGCTAGATAAGGGCAAGGTAGGAGAGCTGCGGAAGGTTATTGTTCGCGATGGACATCGGGGGCCTGCCAAACTGGGCATCAATCAGGAGTTTCTGGACTGGCTTTTCGATCCCGTTGAAAATGGAGGAGGTGCCATTATGGATTTTGGTTGCTATGGCGCCAACCTAATGACCTGGCTCCGTAATGGGGAACGTCCCAATACGGTCACCGCAGTGACCCAACAATTGCAACCAGAGAACAACCCTAAGGTAGATGATGATGCTACCATTATACTCACCTATGATGATGCCCAAGCTATTTTAGAACCCTCTTGGAACTGGCCCATGGGCAGGAAAGACATGGAAATCTATGGTCTTACCGGTGCCCTGTATGCGGACAACAGAAATACACTTCGCATTCGTATGGCCAAAGGGTATGATGGGTATGATGAGGAAACTATGGTATTGGAAGAGCGTCCTGCTCCCTATAATGATCCTTTTTCTGTACTGGAAGCCGTGGTCCGAAGTAAAATTCAGCTTCCACCCCATAATTTGTACTCCATAGAAAATAATCTAGTGGTCATGGAAATTCTGGATGCTGCCCGTAAAAGTGCCAAAAAAGGCAAAACCATCACCTTGAAAAAATAACCCCCTAAGTATTGTAACCGTATGAAAGGTTTCTCCCTATTATTTTTGCTGTTGGTCTGTTTCTTTGGGTTTTCCCAAGAAGCTCAACAAGATTCCATAACCCAATTGGATGAAATTATTCTACTAGAGGATGTGGTTCCCAAACGCGCTGTTGGGATTACGGCTTCCTCCACCCTTGGGCCCACAACTTTTGAAAAATTCAATCCTATTGATATTGCTTCGGCCATCAATCAGGTTTCTGGAGTTTACATTTTATCCGGGGCCTTGAACACCAACCGGATCACCATCCGTGGTGTGGGTGCCCGGACGCCGTTTGGGACAAACAAGCTTCGCTTGTATTTCAATGGGATTCCCGTAACCGATGGGGCAGGCACGTCTACTATTGAGGCCTTCGACTTTGAAAACCTAGGTTCCATGGAGGTGATCAAAGGGCCAAAGGCTACTGCTTATGGTGCCAACTTGGGAGGAGCCATCATGTTGGACACCAAGCTTCCTTTTGAAGAGGAGACCCGACTCTACAATAGCTTCACAATAGGGTCTTTTGGTATGGTCAAGGACAATCTCAGTTTTCAACATTCAGATGAAAAACTGGAACTGGGTTTCAGCTACAACAATTTTAAAACCGATGGGTACCGTCAAAATAACAATTTT
>JBCCUY010000472.1:0-2454 GCA_039196145.1 Bacteroidota bacterium | reverse complement strand
TGAATATGTTCTTGTTCCATTTACTTTCCTCAATAAACTTGGCGACCTTACCTATTCCCAAAATTTTTTTTCGGCTCCAATAGACCAAGATTAAAAATCCAAAAACCATGGGAAGCAATACCAAGGATTCCATTACCGCTTCCTCGTAATTTGCGAAGACCATCTCAAATATAAAATTGTACAGAACAAAGATGGAAGAGAGCGATAGATATATGTATATGCGACCGTTTTTCAACATGGTTCAATGACTTTTCGAAATGATACGAAATTATTCGGAAATTATTAATGATTCTTCTTCAACATCCGCAGCATAGAAAAAACCTAAAATTTTATTGTTTGAAACAGTGGTATTGACAATATTACTGCGTATTGAAGCGGGAGGGGGGTTACCTATAATGGGAATCTGGTTACCTGTTCGCTCAAACAATTGTAGAAGGTAATCATGATATTCTTCTGAAATTCCTAATTGCTGAACAATCGCGGTATCCCCTAATTCATATATTACTTCCTCGTTGGGGTTCACCCCGAACCTTTGTTGACCGTCAAAGAATTCATCACTTTCGACCAAAGTTGCGCTATTTCCCGGATCCGGGATTATGATGAATTCCCCATTCCTGAATGCTCTGTAGTAATAATAATTTTCAATGTTGACAGGATCTGTGCTGTCAAACTTTACAAAATAGCCTTCATCCGTAATCAATGTTTCCTCCTCAAATTCAGAATATACATCGTCAAACTCGGCCACTTCGTTCAAAGAATCACTGCCCACATATGTTTCACCGTTCCATGATATGGTTATTGTATAGGTCCGATTTAGCTCAGCGGGAATCTCAGCATTAAGATATATTCCATCTTCAGTATGAGTGAACAAATAATCTGTCTGTCCGTCATTGATGCTGACAATTGCATCTTCTACAGGTTGGGACTGGCCTTCATCCAAAAAATCTACCGTAGTCGTCAAAAGTATTCTTTGCGCAGATACGGGATTTGTTGTGTTACGCTCTATCCCACCTTCCATTACCAGCCTGGGGGTTTCACCGTTAAGTGTGATCTCGTCAGTAACGTCCGTTTCACAAGACGTTAAAAATGCAATTGCAGTTATTAATAGAAATAAACGCTTCATAGTATTTTATTTTGATTTTTTTAAAACTTAAATTGGTACATAACAGAGGGAACAATCCCAAAAAAAGCGAGTTTGGTTGCTTGGGTTTCTCCGGTAGCCACTTCCACATCGTTGACTTCACTTACCTCGTTAAAGTAAATCGATGCGGCATTGAGGCGATTATAAAGGTTGGCAATGCTAAAGATCCATTTACCCTTTCGACCTTTTTTGGGATTCAGGGTCGCCGCAACATCCAATCTATGGTACGCCGGAAGTCTATCCCCGTTTCTGTTTTGGTAATCGCCAACTACCAAACCATTTTGTGAATATCTACTTGTTGGAAAGGTCACCGGTCTACCGGACCCAAATATCCAGTTTGCACTAAAATCCCATCTGCTATTGAGTTTGTACATCCCAACAAGGTTCAACTCGTGCAACTGGTCATTGTTGGTAGGATAATATTCGTTATTGTTTATACCTAAAATCTGTCTTTCACTTCGAGCCAAAGTGTAGCTTAACCACCCCGTCAAATCGCCTCTGTTCTTGCTAAATTGAAGTTCCAACCCATATGCACGTGCATCACCTTGTACAACCTGGGTTTCTATGTTCTCCGTAAACAACAGGTCTGCGCCATCGATAAAGTCGGTGACATCGTACATTTCCTTGTAGTATGCTTCAACATTGAAGTCATATGCTCCATCCTTCAAAGATTTGAAATAGCCCAATGCAAATTGATCAGCATACTGAGGTTCTAAGTACTGTCCACTGGGTGCCCAAATATCCAGGGGGGTTGGAGACGTAGTATTGGATATGAGATGTATATATTGATAATTTCTATTGTAGCTCAACTTCAATGAGGTATCATCATTTACCAAATAGCGAGCAGAAAAACGAGGTTCGAATCCGTAAAAGTTCTCAATCGACTCACCGCTTGAAAAGCTTTCGGTCCCGATTACCTCGTTTTCCTCCCAAATGTCCTGTACAGCATTGTAGGTTAAGGGATTCCCAGTTTCATACTGCAATACATTGTCCTGACCTATTCTATTAAAATTACTTACTCTAATACCATATTGAAGACTTAATTTATCCGACAGATTTTGTTTAAAATCAACGTAAGCAGCTGTTTCAACGGCTCTTTTCTCTTGAAACTGTTGAGGGTTTATCGATGACCCCTCAATTGCATCAATCTCACCTGGGTTAAAATCGTAGTAGGTAAAGTCAATACCAGTCCTCAAGGTATTGTTGGAGTTTATGTACCAACTTAGCCTTGGTTTTAATATATAGTTGACTATATTGGAGGACCATGTAAATTCGGAACCGGACCTTAGATTATCAAGATTATAGTCGTAGTT
>JBCCUY010000471.1:0-2457 GCA_039196145.1 Bacteroidota bacterium | reverse complement strand
TCCATAATTGGTATACCCCAATGGATTTACCAATATATCCTGTGCGCCATCCAATCCTTCACGGTTCATTCGCTGAAAATTGATTTCAGCCAAAAACTTGGTTTTTTTGGTAATCTTATAGTCGTATTTTAGCATTGCATCCAAGCTCCAATAACTGTCCGAATCATTTTCTCGAAACAAACGCGTATATGGGGATACCGAAGCTCGAAGTCGATGCCCCTTCCACTTATAGCGATAATCATAATCTAGGATTACATCAAAATAACCACTACTGGCAATCAAATCGTTTTCATTTAAAAGCGTACCACCTACCTGTAACTGATCGGGACTCTTAAAGTAATTATATTCGTATCCGGTTTGACTGCCTACCTCAAAGCGATGTCGTTCTTGGGAATGACCCAATACACTTGCCAAAATCAAGAGGGTAAAAAGTATATTTTTCATGTTTATTTTTTTTAAAGCGTTTACTATAGGGTGGACCGCAATCCACATTTATTCACTAACTGAATGCCCAAGCCTGGACGTACATTGACCTCCATGATTTGGGGGCCTTTTACCCTATCAATGACCAAATCAATACCTAGGTACTCCAAGGGAAAAGCATGGGCTGTTTTTTGGGCGATTTGTAACATCGTATGCCAATACGGTATTTTCATCCCATTCACCCTATTTTCATTATCAGGATGGTGGTTAGAATATGTTTTGCCATCATACACCTGCGTTAGGGTGCCCATTTTCATATCCACCCCAATACCAACTCCTTTTTGATGTAGGTTGGCCTTGCCATCGGATTTTGAGGTTGGCATACGTAACATGGCCATTAAAGGCCTCTCTTTTAAAGTGATAATCCGAAAATCAGGTACACCTTCGTCATAGATTTTAGCGAAAAAAGGATGGGGCACGATACATTCCTCTATCAAACAAACATCATTGGAGGCCATGGAATATAGGCCAGAAATAATACTAGTGATATGTTGAAAGATCTGGGCATCGGTCAGGGTCTTTTCGCTACTCTGCCATTGACCTATCTTGTTTTTTTTCAAGATTTTGATGCCTGCGCCTCCACAACCCTTGGCAGGTTTTATAACCAAAGCTTCGTGGTTTTGCAAACCTGCCCATTTGGTCTTGATCTGACTGATTCTGTCAATAATCGCATAGGTGCGGGCACAGGCAATGTTGTTTTCATGTAAAATCATTTTGGCCTTTACCTTGTCATCTGCCAGGGTATAGTGCCTGCGTTGGTTGTGCGGATAGATAAATTCTATATTTCGGCGGTTGAGCCCTACAACCCCCTTGGGATTGTAGATCTGGAATATTTTTTTCAACATGATTAAGCTAATTTGGAGTTCAATAGAGGTTGAAATCTGAAAAGTTCGGTCCATCTAAGGCCCATATACCGGCCCAATACCATACAAGTGCTAATAACCAGTAGCAAAAGCTCGGGGAAGAGAATCAAAATGGCATCCAACCCCTTGATTGAAAAGAATAAAAAGCAAACACCTACCGCCAATAAGGTCTGTACCAAAGTACTTGTTGCTTTTTGAAACCCATCCTCCACAATTAACTTTGAAAACCGCTCTGCCGATATGGTCAAGATGATGGTCGGGAAAAGTGTCAACGAACTCAACCAAGCAATTCCTAATGTAATCCCTAAATAATTTCCCATGGCCATCACCAAGACCATCAGGGTCAATGAAATGACCAATTTTGGCGTATGCAATAATCCCATAGCATCAAAAGGACGGGTAATGAGTCCGACAAATAAAATCAAGAACAGAAAGAGTGCCATTCCAGTGGTAAAGCCGGTCTCAAGTAGTGAAAAGGCAATCAGAACAGGCAAGAACACTCCAAAAGTACGTATGCCCACAATATTTCTTAATAGAGCAACTATCAACCCTCCCAAAGGGAGCATCAGCAATAAAAAAAGGTTCTTCTTTGAAATAGATTTGTTTTTGACCAGGCCCCATAACGAAAAAGCGGTCACTTTTTCCACATCTTCCATCTCTTCATTGAGCATTGGCAATGCTTCTTGCTTACTGATTTCATAGGAATAATCAAACTGAATACCAGGACTGTGGGTAACCAAAAAAGCATCTCCTTCATACAGTTCCAAATAATTTGCGGGCAAATAGGCAAAATGCCCGTTCAGGGCATCAAAAGGGATCCAGGCCCCATTGATGAAAAGCTCAGTCCATGCATGGGAGGTGCGCTTGTTCGATTCTGTTAGGATAATGCCCCCCTTTATGCGGGCTGGATACCCCAAATTTCTGGACAAAGCCACCAACAAACGGCTTTTCCCATTACAGGAAGCCTCATTGCGCTCCAATGCACTTAGGGCATCCGTCAATGTAATGATGGGTGCAGAGGGAATTTTATGAACATAGTCGAACAATGCTTGTACGGTTTCCCGATCTGAAGAGGTACCCTGCTTTAAATTTTTGGCAAGTTGTGAAATTG
>JBCCUY010000470.1:0-2467 GCA_039196145.1 Bacteroidota bacterium | reverse complement strand
CCAGGACCGTGCGAACCTCGTCGCCTATCTGCGGACACTAAGCGACGACCCGGCCCCTTTGCCGGAGTAAGACGCGCTTCCAGCGACAAGGCGGCGATTTTCGCCGCCTTTTCCATGATCTTACTTTTGGCTGCCTGTGCTGACGCACCAGAGGGCCAAAAAGTAGAAGCTAATGAAGCTGTAGCTACGGAGACTGTTGAAGTGGCTTCAGACGCAATGACATATGTTATTGATACAGAAAATAGCTTGGTCAACTGGGTAGGTAGTAAACCTGGTGGTGAGCACACGGGAACGGTTCAATTGGCAAGTGGTGAATTGTTGGTTAAGGAAGAAAACTTAGCTAGCGGTACCTTTGTTTTGGACATGACTTCCATTACAGACACTGATCTGGAAGGAGAAAAAAAGGCTAAATTGGAAGGCCATTTGAAATCTGATGATTTTTTCGGTGTTGCCACTCATCCCACGTCCAAACTCGTCTTTACCAAAGTAAAGGCCTCCGGTAAAAATTCCTACGAAGTAACGGGGGACCTAACCATTAAGAACATCACCAAACCTGTAACTTTTGATGTTTCCATTTATGGAAGCAAAGCTACCGCAACCTTGAAAGTAGATCGTGCAGAATATGATGTACGTTATGGTTCTGGCAGTTTTTTTGATAACTTAGGGGACAAAACTATTTATGACGAATTTGACCTGGTCGTAGACTTGGAGTTTTAATAAACTTGACCTCACATTGAAAACCCGCCTAGGCGGGTTTTTTTATTACCCGATTTGATTTGCAGTTTTAAAAATGATTTTTATATTTGACGCTCAATGAAAAAATTGACAGTAAATACTTGGTGGTGGAACAACTTACGACAAAGAACGTGAGCGGAGCATCATTGTAGTAAAAACTATATAAGGCTTGTCATCACGACAGGCCTTTTTTAATTGAGAAACTTTTGTTCCTGTTTCATCAAGGTACGAGCCGGATGGAAAAGTAGAAATTTTAACATTTTTCCACCTTTATAGAAATGACAATGCAATTCTAAATTATGAAGTACTCCCTTAAGACCTACAATAAAAAAATTCTGGCGGACACCATTACGCCGGTCAGTGTGTATCTAAAGATCAGGGATCGGTTTCCCAACAGCATTCTCTTGGAAAGTAGCGATTACCATGCCAATGACAATAGTTTTTCCTATATCTGTTGTAATCCAATTGCTTCTATTTTGATAGCAGACGAAATGGTAACGGAACAATTTCCGGACGGAACCCAAAAGGAAATACAAATTGGGTCGGACACGGATGTAGTAGACATCATTGATGCTTTTGGCAAAAAATTCGAAGCGGAAAACAACGATTTTAAATTTATTAACAATGGGCTCTTTGGCTACATGGCCTATGACGCCGTGCGTTACTATGAGGACATTGAAATAACAAAAAAACAGAACTCCATAGCCATTCCGGATATTTACTATGCCGTTTATCAAAATATAATCGCCATTAACCACTTTAAAAATGAAGCCTACATTTTTGCCCATTGCTATGATACCAAAGACAATACGGCCGAGCTTGAGCAGATTCTCAATGTCAAGAACTTTGCATCCTATAGCTTTTCCAGGGACGGTGGAGTAGTTTCTAACCTCAAGGACGAGGAGTATAAACAGCATGTAGTCTTGGCCAAAAAACATTGCCAACGCGGTGATGTTTTTCAATTGGTGCTCTCCCGGAGGTTTTCACAGGGATTTCGGGGAGATGAATTTAATGTATACCGGGCCCTACGATCCGTAAACCCTTCACCTTACTTGTTTTATTTTGATTACGGCGATTTTAAGATTTTCGGCAGTTCGCCAGAAGCCCAATTAGTGGTAAAAGATGGAAAAGCCGAAATCCATCCCATAGCGGGCACCTTTAAGCGCACAGGAAATGATGAACAGGATGCCGATCTGGCCAAAAAACTTGTAGAGGACGATAAAGAGAATAGTGAGCATGTAATGTTGGTAGATTTAGCGAGAAACGATCTGAGTCGCAACGGTAACACGGTAAGTGTAGAAAATTATCGGGAAGTACAGTACTTCTCCCATGTCATCCATTTGGTCTCCAAAGTAACCGGGCAGAAGAAAAAGGACATCCCTACCATGAAAGTAGTAGCGGACACTTTTCCGGCCGGAACACTAAGTGGAGCACCCAAGCATATGGCTATGCAACTTATCGAAAAATATGAAAAAACAAGTAGGGGCTACTACGGTGGGGCCATTGGTTTTATGGACTTCGGTGGAAATTTTAATCATGCCATTATGATCCGTACCTTCTTGAGCAAAAATCACCAGCTACATTTTCAAGCGGGAGCCGGACTGGTGGCCGCATCCGACCCGGACAATGAACTTCAGGAAACCTATAATAAACTCGGCGCATTAAATAAGGCCTTGGAAATAGCTGAAACTATCTAATTATGGAAAAAGTACTGGTAATAGATAACTATGAT
>JBCCUY010000469.1:0-2484 GCA_039196145.1 Bacteroidota bacterium | reverse complement strand
CCTTCCCTACTTTGTCCGTAGCTAAAGGTTTTTGTGCGTTCTAGGTTTTCGGGTTTGTACACATAGCCCATCCCACTCTGCCAGGTGAGTTGGTACAATTGGTTGTTGAGCAATGTAATCCCCTCCGCAAAAACACTGGCGTCCATATCTATTTTTTGCGTTATTTCCCCAGTTTCAAAGTTGACCTTTCTTAACGTAGAAAATCCTTTTTTACCGGTACTTTCATATAATACATTATCATGAAATTCCAGTCCCTGGGTGTATGCCGTTGGATCATGGGGAAAGGTGTTGACAATATCATAGGTGTATACAACAGGGGCATTGGTGGCAAGTAGTTTTATTTTCTTTTCTATTTCAACGGTTTGCTCCCCATAACCAATTTTGGCTACAAGGATCTTATTACCAAGGGTGTTGGAGGTCAGGCGTACCTTTCCATTGGAGCTATTGAGTTCTTGGCCATCCATAAAATATTTAGGTTCCGAAATATCCACCTCTTTTTTATTTCTGATTGCAACACCGACTTCTTGGTTATTCTGAAATTTGTTCCCCTTTCCTTCTAGCTGTATGGCAAACAATTTGGATGGGTCGGTTTCTCCACAACCCAGGAAGAATAGGAGAAAGCTAATGATGGTTAGGATTTTGACCATGGTTTTACTACTGTGTTTCATTGTTAGGGTACCTTAACATTCGAAATTAAGCATGAAATAGGATTGCGGCAAATTTAAAATGGTCGTATATTTGTATTTGGCAAGTCCTACACGACCAGCTCCTGCAAAATCCCCCAGGGTGGGAACGCAGCAAGGGTATGCGGTTGTAGCGGTGCGATGTAGGTAGCTTGCCTTTTTTTGTGCCCTAAATTCTCCTGATTACGTATCTTTTGGGGCAACTTCAAACCCTTCAGATGGATAAAAAAGTTGTTTTGATCACCGGTGGTTCCTCAGGGATAGGAAAATCTATTGGCACCTATCTTGCATCCAAAGGATTTATCGTTTACGGAACAACAAGGAATCTAGAGCGGCATTCTGGCTTTGATGCATTTCAATTGATAGCATTGGACGTGAAATTTCCGGAAAGCGCGGAAGCTGCAGTAGCAAAGGTTATTGCAGCCGAAGGTCGCCTGGATATTTTGATCAATAATGCTGGTGTTGGCATTACCGGCCCTATAGAGGAAACCCCACATGAGGAAATCCTCAATGTTTTTGATACCAATTTTCATGGACCGGTCCATATGATGAAGGCCGTACTTCCCCAAATGAGAAAGCAGGGTGGGGGACTGATCATTAATATTACCTCTATAGCCGGGTTTATGGGCTTGCCGTTCCGAGGCTATTACTCCGCTACCAAAGGTGCTTTGGGTCTTTTGACCGAGGCACTACGTATGGAGGTCAAAAGTTTCGGCATTAAAATCACCAATTTGGCCCCAGGGGATTTTGCCACCAATATTGCTGCGGGAAGATACCACGCTCCTGTAATAAAAGGTTCGGCCTATGAAGAGGTATACCAAAAAAGTTTGGATCTTATGAACGAGCATGTGGAAGCAGGGGGCGACCCAATGCAGGTGGCCCATAAAGTTCATGAGGTAATTCAGAAGCAAAACCCTAAAATTCACTATCCGGTTGGGGAATTTACGCAAAGGCTTTCGCTGTTGTTGAAACGAATTTTACCAGGGAAGCTTTACGAGAAACTTTTGACCAATCATTACAAGCTTTAAACTGATGGCATGTTTTTTGATTCATGTAAAAACATGAAACCAAAGAACATTACAACCATCATTTTTTTGGCGGCCTTCACCATACTTTTGCAGGGCTGCGATGAGATTTACGAATGCGTTTTCAGCATCAATCCTGAAATTCACGATAAACCCTTGGAACTAGGTTTGGTAGGTGAAAGGTACTATGGCATTGTTACCGCAGAGATCAGCAATGAGGTCAATGACGACGACTATGACTACGATTTTGACGTGTTTGGGGAATTGCCTCCAGGCATATTTTATGATATTAATAGAAGATCGGTGGAATTTTTTGGCACCCCAGAAGAACGGGGCACCTATAGATTCAGTGTGGAACTGTTTGTGGAAAGGTATGACTACTATGGATATGATGGGAGTCCAACCTGTTCTGATTCCACGGTTAGGGACTTCACAATTCAAGTAGTGGATTAAAATCGCTTAACACATATTTTAAGCAAATATTGAAGACAAGGTTGGTTAATGTTGTAAATTCGTGTCGAATACTTTTACAACTTAAAACAGCGTTTGTAGCATGAAATTTTTTATAGACACCGCCAATCTTGATCAAATAGCCGAAGCACAACAGTTGGGTGTTTTGGATGGCGTTACCACCAACCCTTCCCTGATGGCCAAAGAGGGCATCACTGGTAAAGACAATATCTTAAAACATTATGTGGATATCTGCAATATCGTTGAAGGCGATGTTTCCGCAGAAGTAGTTTCCACCGAATTCGAAGCCATGGTCAAAGAAGGGG
>JBCCUY010000468.1:0-2487 GCA_039196145.1 Bacteroidota bacterium | reverse complement strand
GGAACACCCTGACCATGAGTTGGCCAAAGCCCAAATGAAGGATTTTGGTGGCATGCTGTCCTTTGAGCTGAGCCAGGAAATTGACGTGACCCTCTTTTTCAAACAACTTAAATTAATAAAACCCTCTATGAGTTTGGCCGGTGTGGAAAGCACGGTGTCCTCTCCAGTAAAGACCTCACATGCGCTTATGAGCCCAGAGGACCGTGCAAAACAGGGTATCAAGGATTCTTTGGTTCGATTTTCGTTAGGAATTGAGGATTTTGAAGACCTAAAGGGAGATATAGAGCAAGCCATTGCCAAGGTTAAATCCATGCAGGTGCATGCATAGCAGAAATTCATGAAATTAGATATTCTAGTATTTGGGGCGCATCCTGATGACGCTGAGTTAGGTGCCGGAGGTACCATCGCCAAAGAAGTTTCCAGGGGAAAGAAAGTTGGAATTATAGATTTGACCAGAGGTGAACTGGGTACCCGCGGCACGGCTGAAATAAGAGATAAAGAAGCTGCCCATGCCGGACGGATTTTAGGTGTGGCGGTTCGCGAAAACATGCAGTTTGCGGATGGTTTTTTTGTCAATGATAAAGAGCACCAAATGGAAATCATTAAAATGATTAGAAAGTATCGACCCGAGGTTGTGCTTTGCAATGCGGTGGACGACCGTCATATAGATCATGGAAAAGGAAGCAAACTGGTAAGCGATGCCTGTTTTCTGAGCGGACTGGTCAAAATTGATACCAAGATGGAAGGAGAGGATGAGTGGCAGGATGCATGGAGACCTAGGGCCGTGTACCACTTTATCCAATGGAAAAACCTAGAGCCCGATTTTGTAGTGGACGTAACTGGTTTCATCGAAAAAAAGAACGAGGCCATTTTGGCTTATGGTTCGCAATTCTTCGACCCCAAGAGCGATGAGCCCGAAACACCTATAAGCAGTAAAAACTTTATCGATAGTGTAACCTATAGAGCAAGGGATATGGGAAGACTGGTTGGTGTGGAATACGCCGAGGGTTTTAATGTGGAGCGTTACGTGGCAGTGGATAACTTGGATGCCCTAATTTGATCAACTGGCTTGCTGGTACCTTTTCTCCGCCTTCGGAATGGTGAAGAAAAAAGTCGTTCCCTTTCGGATAATACTTTCTACCCAAATTTCACCATTGTTCTTCATGATCATCTCCTTGCATAGTGACAGTCCCAACCCAGTACCTTTTTCGTTGTTGGTGCCATAAGTGGTAATGTTGGTGGAGTCCGTAAAGATTTTCTTTTGAATCTCTTTGTTCATCCCAATCCCAGTATCACGGATCATGATTTGCCATACTTTGCGTTTTTCTTCCGCTTCAATGGTAATAAGTCCATTTTCGGGAGTAAACTTAATAGCATTGCTCAATAGGTTTCGGATTACGATATCTATATGATGCTGATCTGCCCAACCCAAAGGATTCTCCGGCAATTGATTAATGATTTTAATGGATTTGGCAGAGGCCACTTCAGATAAGAGCTTAATGTTACTGCTTACCAACTTATCCAACGAAATTCGCTTTGGTTTTGTTGCTACCCCATTCAGTTGTGTTTGTCCCCATGACAATAGATTGTTCAGTGCAAAGGATATGTTTTCCACATCGGACTTGAATTTGGGGATGAAGGAAAGAAACTCATCCTTGGTGATTTCCCCTTCCGTAAACAGCTTTAACATGCCCTGTAATGCTCCAATAGGCCCTCTTAGATCATGCCCTATGATGGAAAAAAGCTTGGTCTTGGTCTTGTTGATTTCGTTTAGCTGTGATTCCCTTTGGCTGACCACCTCGGATTTTTGATGGAGTTCAACATTCAATTTCTTTTGGATACGAGCACTACGGCGCACCATGAAGGTAATTCCACTTAAGATCAATAAAATGATTACCGCAAAGTAAATATAGGTCCGTTGCTTGGCCAAGGCAATTTCATTTGCAGCTATCAGTTCCCTTTTTTCTTGTTGATACTGTAATTTGGTCTCCAAGAGGGAAAGACTTTGTCGATTTTTGTCTTTAGAAAGCGAATCCGAAAGGCTGGTAAAGGTTTCTAGATGGATTAGTGCGGCATTGGTATCACCTTGACTTTTATGCAATTTATAAAGTGTCTCCGAGCACTCCTTTTCTCCCTGAAGTGATTTTATTTGTTTTGACAATTTAAGCCCGTCATTGGCATAGGCCAACGATAAACTATCCCTTCCCAGTCCCAGATATACTTGGGCCATTCCGTTCAGCAGTTTAACTTTTTCCCGATTATCATCCAGATCGTTGTGCAACAAATTACTTTGATCAAACCAATACAAGGCCCATTGATATTTTTCCTGTTCTAGGTAGATACTCCCTTTTACCTGGTAGGCATAGGCTAGCCAATCATATATCTTATGTTTTTCGAAAATCGCGATACTCTTGTTTGCGTTGAACATTGCATGTTCAAAGTTTTTGGCGTCCTTATACATGGAAGCCATATTGCTTTGCGTTTCAG
>JBCCUY010000467.1:0-2500 GCA_039196145.1 Bacteroidota bacterium | reverse complement strand
CTATTACTTGCGCCAAAGGCCAAAATTCTTTTCATTTCTTTATTGGTTTTATGCTTCGTTTACTTGGTTAAAAAAGATAGCGTTGCGTCTAATACTTCCTGTGGTTTTTCCTCTACAATAAAATGTCCAGCATCTAATTCTAAAAAGGAAACGTTATTGATTTCATTCTTCCAAATAGTTGGGTAATCAAAGTTTCCCGTGTTCGATTGTTTTCCCCAAATGACCAAGGTGGGCACATCAATTTTCACATTGACATCTGATTTATCATGCTCCATATCAACACCTTTGCTGGCTCTATAATCTTCGCACATAGCATGGAAGGCGTCTTCTGTTCCATTGGTAGCTGCATAGTCTTCACCAGCCTCCACATCATCACCAGCTGCTGTTTTAGCAAATGCTCCAGCCTGTGGACCCATTAGGTTTTCTGGTAAAGGATAGGGTTGTGTCCAAAATATCCAAGCCCAGAATCTATTAGCTACTTTACCATCTATATGTTCCCAAACATAGGTTGCAGGAACAACGTCCATAATGACCATTTTCTTAACAGCTTTTGGATAATCTTTAGCCAATCTTCTAGCAACATGAGAGCCTCTATCGTGGGAAGCGACCAAGAAAGAATCATACCCTAATTCATTCATTAGTTCTATTTGGTCTTTTGCCATTCGCCTCTTGGAATAGTCTCCTTCTCGTGGCTTGTCGCTTCGACCATAACCACGCAAATCTGGTATTATTACGGTGTATTTTTCGGCAAGTTTTGGTCCTAAGTCTCTCCACATTACATGAGATTCTGGTGCGCCGTGAAGTAGCAATAAAGGTTCTCCAGAACCACCTATTACTGCATGAATATTAATGCCATCTATCGTAACATCTATATCTCTGAATCCAAGAAAAAAAGTTTCGGTAGTCGATTGAAGACTTTGTGCTTCTTTCTGAGGATTTTCCGTAGTCACTTCAGTTTGGTTTTCGTTTACTTGTTTTTCCTTACAAGCGACAACCACCAAGAATGACAGGACTATTATTACTAACTGAAAAATGTTCTTTGTTCTCATATTTTATGGGTTTATGGTAAATGGGATTTTTTCAATAACACCCTCTTTTTTATACTTTAAACTTCCAATTTTATGGTCGAATAGTCCGTTGAGATTATTCCCAGAAGGGTCTTCTAAACGCGTATTTATATGCAAAATATAGTCTCCAGACTTCCAATATTCTTTAGGTTGAATACTCCATTGGGTTTCTTGATTTTGGATAGAAACTACGCCTTCAACAGGTTTGTTTTTAGTGTCAGTAACAATGAGTCGTTGCTTTAACGAATTGTAGTCTAACATTTTTGGGAAGCGCACTACAAATCTCTTTTTACTCTTTACTTCTGGTATAGTTAATTTCCAATTTTCGGGTTTAGGAATTCCTATATCTGCACTTTCAACGGTTATATTTTTTTTATAAGAGCCTTCGATTTTTTGATGATATACATCTTTTAAATTTTCTATTATAAGCGTGTAATTTCTGTTTGGTTTAAGAGCGTGTCCCAAGGCTTCATTTGTTGCTAAGCCTGTCTTTACACGTGCTGGGTCCAAAATTAGTGTGAGTTGGGTTTGTTCCTTATTCCAAAGTTCGTGTACGTTATTAAAGAATACATTTTTTACTTCGATTCCCTGTTTATCAATAAGTTTGATTTTTTCAATGTTGCCTAAGGTTTTCATAGGTCTTGAAAACTGTATATAAATACGAAGTAAGTTTTCTGGCAATACATTAGAAGTTGGATAAACGGCTTGCACAAAAGGTTTTTCAATCTGCTTATTACAAGCCGTCAACACTATCAACCAAAAAACTATTAGAAAGGTTTTCATTAACTGAGTTAGTGTTAAAATAAGTGGTTTATCTTCCCATTTTTTCAGAGGTTAAATCGGCATAACCTTCCATTTGTTTTACCATGTTGTGATATTGTTTTGTGCCAGCCTGAGCTTCTGGATATTGGTAATCTGGAAAATCATATTCCGAAATAAAATCGCTTAATCTTAAAAATGTACCTGTTAATTCTGAAACCAAATCAATATCACCAGTTTCGATATTACGGCGCACCATTCCTAACATTTGAGGGTTTTGAATATCTACTTGCATCACATTTGCTGTTGGAATTTCTTGAATGCCTTCCAAACCTGTGGCAAACATAGCTTGCTTTCCAGCCATCCCATTTCCTTTAGTACCTGCAATCACTGAATTTAAAGGAATCATTGTTCCACCTCTATTTTTATTGGTCACTATCAAACTTTTACTCATCGAGCCATCAAAGCCTTGTGTAGTTACCACCAACATATCTATTGGTGTATTTCCATAACCAAGCTCGGCAATGGTTTTTCCTTTTACATCAGCACCTTCTTGGATGTCATCAGCAGGGATAGTGACTAAAGGGGTGCAGGTATAACTTGCTAATAATGTAGATTTTCCGTCTAATTCGTCAAATAGCATTGTACGTATCGGCGCCCTAGTTTCGTTTTGT
>JBCCUY010000466.1:0-2505 GCA_039196145.1 Bacteroidota bacterium | reverse complement strand
TTACGGCATTCCCCATATTTATGCTTCATCCGAAGAAGATGCCTTTAGGGCGCTTGGTTATGTCCATGCGCAAGATAGACTTTGGCAAATGGAACTGCTGCGCCGGATTGCTAAAGGAAAACTCTCCGAAGTTTTCGGAGCGGATTTACTGGAAACGGACAAATTTTTTCTCTCCTTGGGCATAGATGACCATTCCATCAATACGGTGGGCCAGTTGGATATGGAAAGCGAATCTGTATTGCTTTCAAAAGCCTATCTGGATGGGATAAATCAATTCATTGAAGAAGGCCCAACGCCCATCGAGTTTTATCTGACAGGTTTGGAGAAACAACCCTTTCATTTGAATGATATTCTAGATGCTATGGGGTACATGGCCTTTAGTTTTGCCCAAGCCCATAAAACAGATCCGATGTTGACCGATATTAAAAATCGACTAGGGGAGAAGTATATTCAGGATTTGGCGGTGAATTCGGATACTTCCACGGTGTGGATAAAAAATTACAAGAACACCGTACCTGATAGTTTGGAAACCGATATCGTGGCAACCGTATACAAAGCATTGGAGAAATTACCGGTGCCGCAGTTCCAGGGAAGTAATAGTTGGGTGCTTGCCCCAGAAAAAACAAAGTCGGGCAAGGTTATTCTAGCCAATGACCCCCAT
The DNA here is from genome assembly GCA_039196145.1 of Bacteroidota bacterium. Classification (GTDB taxonomy): domain Bacteria; phylum Bacteroidota; class Bacteroidia; order Flavobacteriales; family Flavobacteriaceae; genus Flagellimonas. The sequence continues at coordinate 1,844 of JBCCUY010000466.1, read as the reverse complement.
ATCTCATTTGCCCAACCTTCAGTTTGGTACGAGGCACATGTGAGCACACCCACCTATGAAAAATACGGTTACCATATTGGAGGTGTGCCATTTCCCTTGTTGGCACATGACAGAAGCATTGCCTATGGGCTCACTATGTTTCAAAACGATGATCTTAACTTTTACAGAGAACGCACGAACCCGGCAGATAGCACCCAGTATTATGTTGAGGGAACTTGGAAGGATTATGAAGTGGTTACAAAAGAAATCAGGATAAAGGACTCTGAGTCGGTGTCCTTTTCATTCCGAAAAACAGGTCATGGCCCGGTAATCAACAATATTCTTAAACAGGTTCAGGGCGGGGAACCTATTTCCATGTCGTGGATCTATACCCAGATGGAAAGTAAGGTTTTGGATGCGGTCTATGGTATGAGTCATGCCAAAAAATTGGAGGAGTTCAAGAACGCACTCCCAAATATCCACGCTCCAGGGTTGAACGTGATGTACGGCGATGCCAAGGGAAATGTGGCATGGTGGGCATCCGCAAAGTTGTTCCAAATGCCCGATAGCTTATCCACAAAATTTGTTTTGGACGGTACAACAGGTAAGGATGAGCCCGTTCGTTATTTGGATTTTTCGGAAAACCCAAGCGCTATCAATCCTCCATGGAACTATGTGTATTCTGCCAATAACCAACCCGACTCCATTGCCGGAATGTTGTACCCTGGATATTATTTGCCAGAGAATAGGGCATTACGTATCGTACAATTGTTGGAAAGTAGAAAACAATGGGATAAGGAATCCACTTCGGAAATGATTTTGGATGCCACCTCCTTAGTAAATCCCGCACTGGTGACAGAGCTTATTAAACTTCTGGATATATCACACCTAACGGAGGAACAGTTGGTGCAGGTGGATAACCTAAAAAATTGGGATGGAACATACACGCTAGATGGGACGAACCCCGTGCTTTTTCACCGGTGTGAGTATTTTGTTGCCAAAAACACCTTTGAAGATGAATTGGGCAAAGAACAATTCCAACAGTTCTTGGGAACCCATTTATTCAAAAGACAAATTGCCTGGGGCGCCCAAATGAAAACTGGAGCATGGTGGGACAATGTGCTGACCGAGGATAGGGTAGAGACCCGTAGCGATATTGTTTTAAAATCATTTGCCGATGCCTGGGCTTCCCTTGTGGCGGATTTTGGGCCAGATCCAAATCAGTGGACATGGGACAAGGTCCACACCTTGGAACATCCGCACCCTATAGGACAGGTTGAAGCGTTGCGAAGCTACTTTAATGTTGGACCCTTTGCGGTTAATGGATCTAGAGAAGTCATTAACAACCTCACTTTCACCTATGATAGTACCTTGAACTATAATGTTACTGTCGGGCCATCAACGCGAAGAATCGTTGATTTTTCAGATATTGAAAACAGCATCAGTATTCTTCCCACTGGTCAGTCAGGGAATCCTTTTAGCAAGCATTACAGGGATCAAGCACAACTCTATGTGGATGGAAAATTCCGAAAAATGATGATGAACGAGGCAGAAATAAAATCCAGTGCTGAGTCCGTTCTAGTGCTAAGTCCAAAGTAGAGTTCCACATCCTTACCATTCATGTTAATATTACGTTAAACTATCATTAAAATTTGAGATTTTTAACGAAATGATTGAATATTCTTCAATTTTTAACACATATTTAGAATTACGCTTTATATGTGCTAATTTAGGAATGGCTAATTCAATACGATTGTCTTATCCCGGACATCAATCAAAAAGGTAACTATGTTTTTTATTAGGAATTACTTCAAGGCATTTATGCTCTTAGGTTTTCTTGTTTCCGCTTACGGACAGGATACTTC
>JBCCUY010000465.1:0-2525 GCA_039196145.1 Bacteroidota bacterium | reverse complement strand
AATTTTTTTAGACTTTTTTTAAGAAACTGACAAAAAATATAAGGCAATACCTTAAAAATTGTTAAAAAACCCTGAAAAACAATGAGTTATGTTCTTCTCTAGAATAGACCTCCAAAAAGCTTAGCAACGAGAAGCAAGGGCATGATAATATTTTTACGAAGGGATTTTATCGCACGATAGATTATAGTCCTTGAAGTCTCAACCGAAGTGTTCATAATCTCCGCAATTTCCTCATAAGATCTCTTTTCGCTGAACCGCAAAGTAAGACCGTGTTGCTGTCTTTGGGTCAGGAATTGGGATGCCTTTTGCAGACTGTTCATTTTTAGCGCTGTTCGCTCTTGGGCAATGATAACCTCTTCCGGCGAAGGCACATAATTGAATTGCAAACCTCTTTTAAAGGTTTCATTGGCAACATCGGAAAATGCCGCCCTGCGTTTTGAAACAATCTTTCGCTTTAAAGATCGCATCAAATAGTATTTAATATTATCTGTTTCCGAGAGTTTTGATTTGTACTTGTATAAATCCAAGAAAAGATCGTGAATGCAATCCATAACGCGGTTTCGGTCATCCGTAAATTGCACCCCGTATGAAAAAAGGTCGTCAATATAAATATCATACACCTTACCCAAAGCAATGATATTACCGCTCCTCAATTCATTCCATAAAAGTAATTCTTCCTTTTTTTGATTATCCTGCATTATCTAAATCTAGATTTCACTAAAGGGGTTGACCTTCTTCAAGATCACAATTCCCAAACTAGGGCTTGTCTTGGACGCTTGTTCAACCTTAATGGATGTTTTCATTAAGAATTGTTTTACACAAAGCTTTAAGATGGTTCAATTGAATCAGTCCCTTGGATTGCTTATAAAATCAAAATCCAAAACTGATTTTGTCCGAAGTGAAATCAGGACGGCAAAGGTCTAAGAGTCATAGTCATCATTGTTTTGAGTTAGATAGTTTTAGCGTCGTGCATTTAACAAGCTTTCCAAGTTCGATAAATGCATATTTTTAAGTTAATTATTCATAAATATATAAAAAATGATGTGAAATTTTGTTAAGATCAACTTGACTGCTCCAAACCCGCCTATGGGCGCCACGAAATCGTTTTTCAATTCCTCTGTGGCAGAAATAAAATTTAGGGGGTGGAACATTTATGGTTTACTTTTCATTTTGATGCATAGAATTGAGTGCCCATTTATGTTCCCTTTAAGCAGATGTCCGGTATTGGCCCACACATCCACTTTGCCATAAATTACCATCTGCGGGCCCATCGGTTTTTTAACTCGATATTTCTTATCTACGGTAAATTCAACCCTATTTTAGAAGTCTAACGAAATAACCTATTTTCGTTAACAACACTCAACGGGGTCTATGTCTCAATTAAAAACACTTCTAAAAAATTTGGGGCCTGGCTTGCTTTTCGCAAGTATGGCAATAGGAACATCACATTTGGTATTATCTACAAAGGCAGGTGCGCAATACGGATGGATCATGGTAATACCGATCATCTTGGCCAATGTATTGAAGTATCCTTTTTTTGAGTTTGGAATTCGGTATACCAATGTTACCGACAAAAGCCTCATCCAAGGTTACCTCAATCTTGGACGAAAATATTTATGGATCTATGCAGGGGTCACAGTGGTATCAACATTTACCATATTGGCGGCTCTTTACATAGTCACCGCGGGCCTTCTAATGAACCTATTTGGAATTTCTGGCGTTGGCGAAGGTGTTGTGGCCCTTTGTCTTTTTGTTTTCATCGGGACTATTTTGATTATTGGCAAATACCAATTTCTTGAAAACTCCTTGAAAGCGGTTATTTCTATTTTGTTTGTGGCACTGCTGATCACAACAGTAATGGTCATCAATAAAGGAGTGGTTCCAGGTTCAGAAAGCTATCAACGTCCAGAAATCTTCAACGAAATCGGCATTTTATTCCTCATCAGTCTTGTGGGATGGATGCCTACAGCGGTTGAAGCATCAGGATGGGTAAGCCTCTGGAGCATGGAAAACCAAAAGACCATGAAGGAAAAACCCAGTTTAAAGGAAGCGCTTTATGAGTTTAACGTAGGATATATTATGACCGCACTATTGGCCGTTTTCTTTTTGATCATAGGATGGATGACCCTTTATGGAACGGGAACTGAACTGAGCGGTAATGCAGTCGTTTTCGCCGACCAAGTGGTAAGCTTATTCACCACACATATTGGCAATTGGGCCTACTTCTTGATTGCCGTTGCGGCCTTTGCCACCATGTTCAGCACGTGCATGACCGCCCATGATGCCGTCTCAAGGGTAAGTTTGGATGTACTCCAAAAATTATTTCCGGGAAAAACGGTTTTTAGCAGCAAAAATTCGTTCGCAATAACGGTAGTGTTCATGGCAGTTATTAATTGGATCGTAATTGTGGGCTTCGGAGCACATATGGGAAGTTTGGTAGCCCTGGCAACCTTTGTGTCGTTTGTAATGGCACCGTTGATCGGCTGGATGAACCTTAAAACAGTTATGGGGGAAGATGTTCCGTT
>JBCCUY010000464.1:0-2526 GCA_039196145.1 Bacteroidota bacterium | reverse complement strand
TTTGATCACCGTTTTTCATTTGTGCTCCAGCGTAGTTTTGATCATAATTAATCTAAAAAAAGAAATTATGAAAAGAAATCTATTCAAAGCACTCCTGCTAGCAGGAATCTTGGCCTCATGTTCAGATGACGATGGCGAACTCATCGGAGACATTCCCTCGGACCCTGAACCCGAACCTACGGTTGAGGCAAACGTAAGAATCAACGAGATACAATACCTTGGAAACTGGGTGGAGATTGTAAACAGTGGCGAAGAAACTGTGGATCTTTCCGATTACTTTTTATGCCTTGGTCCTGGTACCTATAGAAGAATTGGGGATCTAACTGTGGATGGAAGCTTGCAATTGACTTCTGGCGCTTATCTGGCAGTTTCTTATGAGATGCCAAACGACACAGGTGGTTTGGGTCTTTATACTGATAATTCAGATTTTACCGATGCATCTACTTTGGCTGATTTTGTGCAGTGGGGAGCAGGTGCAACCGCAAGAGAGAACGTAGCCGTCGCAGCTGGAATCTGGACTGCTGGTGAATTTGTTCCGGTAATGGGAAATGCCGATTACACCATAGTTTTTGATGGTGACGGTACCGGAGCTGCAAATTGGTCTGAAACTACCACGGTAACCATTGGAGAGGACAACGTGTTGACCGTACCAGAAGAAATTAGATCTATTGTAATCAATGAAGTACAATATGGTAGTAGGGATTTGGTCGAATTCTACAATAACGGAAATGTTGCGGTAGACCTTAGTTCCTATTGGTTGTGCTTAGGCCCTGGAACTTATGTGCAATTAGGTAATGTTACTCCTGAAAGTGGCTCAATTGAATTGGCTGCTGGTGAATTCTTGGTGGTTCCTTACGATCTGCCAGATACTGAGGGTGGTTTGGGTCTATATTCCAACAATGCCTTTACAAGTGCAGAAGCTATAGTGGACTTCGTACAATGGGGTGCTGCCGGTAGTGCAAGGGAAAATGTTGCTGTTGAGGCCGGAATATGGACTGCCGGAACCTATGTTCCCACGGTTCAGTTAGACAGCTACAGTATAGAATATGATGGAGAAGGGGATGAGGCTTCGGACTGGGCACAAGAGGTAAATCCTTCTTTAGGTTCTGCCAATGATACTGCAGTGGAGACCACGACATTTAATGTTACCATAAGCAATGTCATCAATTACCTAAATGTACACACGTTCACCACTCCGGTGGGAGCAGGTAGCCCAGGTCCATTGACTACAAATGGAGCACAATACCAAATCTCCTTTAAGGCCGTACCGGGGACTAAACTAACCCCAGTGACCATGATGGGCAATAGCAATGATTGGTTCTTGGCCCCTACGGATTTGGCTGGGATTGATCTTTTCCCAAATGGAGAAGCCCTGAATGGGGTTGACATTGCAAATAAGTTATCGCTATACGATTTGGGAACAGAGGCGGATAATGACGCGGCTACATTCCCGCCAGCAGGTACCGATGTTGGTCCGGCCGATGCGAATCCGTTGGTTCGATTAGTGGATGGAAGGGATACGGGTGATATCTATATAACCGCGGTTTTGGATTATACTAATGGGGATGGAAGTTCTGCGGGTACCTTTACCCTTACCATTACAGCAATTAACACTCCAGATGGAGGTCAACCGGCAAGTTCTACCAATGGATTTGTGGTCACTCCGGGTATTGCGGTATTACATGCACTCCCAGAGCCCTTGTTCACCTTAGGTCAAGAAGATAGGGGAGTGGGTCTTGAGCGCATAGCAGAAGATGGTATGCCAGGTGAGTTGTACAACTGGTTCATGGAAACCGGAACCAATGGTTCTCCCTTGCGTTTGGCTTCTTCCTTAAGTGTTTTCTCTCCTGGACTTGTATACGCATTTAACACCGATAGTGATCCTTTCTTTTCTCAAGGAGGGGAAACGAATCCGGAAAGTGGACTGGAGGAGTTGGCCGAGGATGGAAACAATGCCGTGGCAGTTGCATACTTTAATGATTTAGGATTGCCGGTAGCCGCAAGTAACGAGACAGCCCCTATTGGCCCAGGTGAATACCTGTCGTTTAGCATCGATGTTCCGCAAGGACAGGATTACAAATTGGGTATTGGTACGATGTTAGTACAAACCAATGATTGGTTTATTAGCTATAACAACAATGGTGTTGCTTTGTTCGATGAGGTGGGAACTCCATTTTCAGGAACTTCAGAGAGTGATGAGTCTTATCTTTTTGACGCGGGAACCGAAGTAGACGAGCCTGTTGGTTTTGGGATATATCAAGCACCAAGACAATCTGGCTTGGATGAAGGGCCCGCAGATGCAAATACCACTATTCGAAGGGTAAGTGGGTTGGAAGATGTTCAGTTTGGAAAGGGAACCTATAACAACGGTCCCGGTGTGGTTTACCTTAGAGACCCACGAGGTGGATACAATCTGGTTAGGGTTGATATTCAGCCTCAATAAGAAGCTTATTTTGTTTTTTAATTTGGAAAGGTCGGGAACTATGTTTCCGGCTTTTCTTTTTATGAAACCTACTTTTTGATTTC
>JBCCUY010000463.1:0-2534 GCA_039196145.1 Bacteroidota bacterium | reverse complement strand
TTTCTTAATACTATTGATGGAGGGTATTTGATCTCCTTTTTTAAGTGATCCGGATTCTATGGATTTTTCTATTGAAGCAATTATCTGCCTATACTTCGGAATTCCTATTTTCTCTTTTATGGTTACCATATCGTTTACAAATATAACAAAAAAACCTACTAGACCCTACTAGTTGTTTTTTTTAGTATATTTGGTATTCAAAATGATTACTAACTAATTCAATATCCAGTAATGACATCAGGTTTTCATCTTTGGGATTATATAGTTTTTGCTGCCTATGCCATCTTGATTTTGGCGGTAGGTCTATGGGTCTCAAGGGATAAAAAAGGGCATCAAAAAAATGCGGAGGATTATTTCTTGGCCAGTAAATCTTTGCCTTGGTGGGCTATCGGGGCATCACTAATAGCTGCCAATATATCTGCAGAACAATTCATTGGTATGTCCGGCTCAGGGTTCGCGCTGGGTTTGGCCATTGCCTCTTATGAATGGATGGCCGCATTGACTTTAATTATCGTTGGAAAGTACTTTTTACCTATTTTCATCGAAAAAGGGTTGTATACCATTCCCGAATTCGTCGAAAAACGTTTTTCTACCAACTTGAAAACCATTTTGGCAGTCTTCTGGCTGGCCCTTTATGTGTTTGTGAACCTAACTTCAGTATTATACCTGGGTGGACTGGCCATAGAGACCATTATGGGGGTTGACATGTTATACGCAATTATTGGCCTTGCACTTTTTGCTGCCGCTTATTCCCTATATGGGGGATTATCCGCTGTCGCATGGACCGACGTTATACAGGTGATTTTTCTAGTTCTGGGGGGGTTGGTCACTACCTATTTGGCCTTGAGTACGGTATCTGGTGGAGAAGGTGTTATGGCGGGTTTCAATAAGGTATGGGATGCGGCCCCTGAAAGATTTCATATGGTATTAAAAGAATTCAACAATGATGGCAGTGTAAATAATAACTATCTGGATTTACCGGGAGTCTGGGTATTGATCGGTGGCCTATGGGTGGCCAACCTGTATTATTGGGGGTTCAATCAATACATTATCCAGAGGACTTTAGCGGCAAAATCATTAAAGGAATCTCAAAAGGGAATTCTTCTGGCGGCATTTCTAAAACTTCTAATCCCTTTAGTTGTTGTAATTCCCGGTATCGCCGCATATGTCATGGTCAACGACCCAGAAATTATTGGAACTTTAGGGGAAGTTGGGCAAATGAACACACCCTCATTGGAACAAGCCGACAAGGCATATCCATGGTTGCTTCAATTTCTACCAACTGGCCTTAAAGGAGTGGCATTTGCCGCATTGGCTGCCGCTATTGTATCATCTTTGGCCTCTATGTTAAATTCCACTTCCACAATATTTACAATGGACATTTATAAACAATATTTTGATAAGCAGGCCAGTGACAAAAAAACGGTTAATGTTGGAAGGTTGACCGCAACCATAGCTTTGATAATTGCTGTTCTTGTAGCACCACTTTTGGATGGTCTGGACCAAGCATTTCAATACATCCAAGAATATACGGGCTTGGTCAGTCCAGGTATTTTAGCCGTTTTCCTTTTAGGTCTGTTCTGGAAGAAAACAACAAACAAAGCCGCTATTTGGGGTGCTATTTTGTCGATTCCGGTAGCCTTGGCCCTCAAGGTATTGCCAAAGAATTTCGAAATATTAGATTGGCTTTCCCCTTGGATGCACCAGATGGGCATTACCACTCTATTGACCATCGCCATTATCGCGATACTAAGCAACCTAGAAACCAAAGGAGCCGATGACCCTAAGGGAATTCCACTATCCAAAGAATTGTTCAAAACAACTCCATTGTTCAATATAGGTTCATTTGCGGTGATGATTTTTTTAGCTGTTTTGTATGCCATTTTCTGGTAACCGATTCAGCTGCTCATATGACCCGTAGACGGTTCCGGGCTGGAGACTGGCTGGGAGCCAACCCCTGATGGCAGTCTCTTTTTGGGTCGTGGTTCGTTTGTATAGAAAAATTGGACAATGAAGTGTGAGACCAGTAATTATATGGTACTCCATGGAATTCCCAAAGTCGTTCAAAATAAGGCATCCTTGATTCTTCTCCTATCCTCATTTACAAGAAAGTTATCCTGACCCATTTCCTGATATTGATCGTCAAAGGCAATGGCTATTTGTTGCTTTTCTTCAAAATTCATCACTGAGGGTATTTCACTAGTATTGCCCTATTGAGCAAATCTAACTTTGCTGGATTCCAAGAGCATAGTGCTCCAAGAAGGTACATATAAATAGGATTTGAGACGCGACAGTGGTTTGTTCGCCCTTGAACGATATAATAGCCGGAAATGGAGTCCTTTTGGTGCGGAAATATAACTTTACAATGTACTTTACTTTGACTTTGTTACAACCATTTTTTATATTTTACCCTTATTCTATTACAAACTTGTCCTTCCAGTCTAACATTACTACCCTGACCATTTTTTTCATAAGCTATAGTAAATCGACCCCATGGTTAGGCTATAACAAAACTGTGGTTAAAGCTAAATTCA
>JBCCUY010000462.1:0-2535 GCA_039196145.1 Bacteroidota bacterium | reverse complement strand
GTGGTTTCTATGCAGAGAAGGGTCTTCAGTAGGTCAAGTATTGGGCTGATATTTGTTAATAAAGAGTCGCTCCGGTATTCAAACGAAGCAGACTCCCTGCGTACCCTTTTTCCAAAGTTCAACCGAAATCTGGGCGTGGAATATAATTTGGCCTCCTCCAACAATCTCTGGACCGGCAAAGCCTTTTTGCTAAAGTCCTTTGCACCTGGGCGGGTTAATGGCAATGGTATAACCCAAGCGGCAAATTTGGAGTACAAAAGTCGCATATGGAACTGGGGGATTCAAGAACAATCGGTAGGGGCGGACTATACCGCTGAAGTAGGTTTTGTGCCCCGAAGGAACTACATAAACCTTGAGGCTTTTTTGGGACACACATTCTTTCCGAAAGAAGGTAAGGGTAAATTGGTAAGCCATGGTCCAAAATTGAACAGCAATTATTTTTTAAATCAAAAATTCGAACGAACGGATAATTTCAATGAACTGGAATATCTTTTAAGTTTCCGAAACCGCAGTAGTTTTGAACTGGGAATCAGTAACGAATATGTTGAACTACTTGCACCTTTTGACCCCACGCAATCAGGAAAGGACTCTCTTGATATTGGAACCCGCCACAATTGGAATGCCATTCGTATGGATTATAGTTCCAAACCTCAAAGTATGTTTACCTATACTGTAGGTGGCCGCTACGGGGGATATTATCTAGATGGCCAACTCGTTAATCTCAATGGCGAACTTGGGTATCGTTTTCAACCCCATGTGGCTTTGAACGCCAATCTCAGTTACAACCATATAAGTCTACCAGCACCTTGGAACGATACCGAATTCTGGTTAATAGGTTCCGAAGTGGACATTACATTTACAAACAAACTGTTTTTTGCGACTTTGTTCCAGTATAATGAACAGTCAAGGAATTTTAACCTTAATTCTAGGTTTCAATGGCGTTATAAACCCGCATCGGATCTGTTCTTAGTGTACACGAATACCCAGCTTTTGGACCCTAACGTTGGAAAAAGTTGGTCCCTCACCCTGAAGTTTACTCATTGGTTTAATTGGTAGTGCAATTCAACCAGCCTCCGCGACGATTCAACAGAAACAACTTCAAAATACTGGGACGAAAATTGATTTTTGGTACCTGTTTAACCGTAAAACCAAACATCAATGGAAACCGCAGACGTTTTTTCTATAGCCAATAGCATGGCGATGCCCATGTGGCTTTTAATGATCATACTTCCCAAATGGAAGGTCACACGTTTTTTGATAGATCATAAAGTAATACCGCTTCTACTTTCTCTTTTTTATGTGTACTACATATTCGTGCATATTCAAACCGGCGCAGGCCTGGACTTTGGGAGTTTATCATCAGTCATGTCTTTATTCACAATTGAAAATGCCGTAATGGCCGGCTGGGTTCATTACTTGGCCTTTGACCTTCTCATTGGAATGTGGATGCTCAACCAAAACCAAAACTTGGAAATTCACCAACTTTTGATGGCACCTTGCCTGTTTGCCACTTTCATGTTGGGCCCTGTGGGCTTTTTGCTTTTCATAATCATTAGAACCTTTAAACTTCAAAAGTCATGAAAAATCTAAGAGAAATACTTCATACCATAAAAGAGAATAGTCCCATTTTATATGCTATAGGTATTTTCCACTTTGTTTTGGCTGCCATTTGTATCCTTGGTTTGCTATTGGATGACCGCATGTTAGCAGGAATAAACGTATGGATCAAGCCTTTAAAATTTTCCATTTCTGGAGGTATTTATCTATTGACTTCGGGTTTTTTAGCAACGCACTATCCGTTTTCAAAAAGAAAGCGGAACATTATAAACAATCTGGTTTCATGGCCTTTGGCCATTGAGATCATCATTGTGGTCCTTCAGGCGTCCCGAGGGGTGCAATCACACTACAACCAGTCCAATCTATTGGATGGTATACTATTTGGAATAATGGGGTTATTGATAAGCATCGTTGTTTTTACCATGATCTTCTATATTGTAGAAACCATACGCCTAAAGATGAGTGTGCCTAGACCCGTTCAATGGGGAATTTTACTAGGTTGGATGGTAGTTCTGTTTGGAAGTTGGGTAGGAGGGCAAATGATAGGCCAAATGGCGCATAATGTTGGAGTGGCCGATGGAGGTGAGGGATTGCCCTTGCTCAATTGGAGCACCATAGCCGGGGATTTACGTGTCGCCCATTTTTTTGGATTGCATGGCATTCAAATTATACCTTTATTCGCAGTAATGCTTACCAGAAAGTGGAAGGCCTCAAAGATGGCCCAAAATCTCGTAGTCATTCTTTTTGGGCTTTTGTACGGATCATGGATTGCCTTCACTTTTTATCAAGCAAAACAGGGTATGCCTTTGGTAAATCTATAATCCAACATTATGGGATTTTTAAACAGGGAAAAACGATTCAAATATTTAGCCTTTAACGATATCTGGTTTATGATATTGGGAATTGTACTGCTAAGTTTTGTGACCGATTACCTGTTTTCCGGTGGATCCTTCAGCAGACTGCCCTTTATTGAAGCAG
>JBCCUY010000461.1:0-2536 GCA_039196145.1 Bacteroidota bacterium | reverse complement strand
CGACCACAGAATAAAAGGACCATTATCCCTACAATCATCAGCCACCGGAAGAAATCTCCCGGATTTTTTATGTATCTTATGGAACGGCCAAGTCCTTCAAAAAACACTTCACCAAAGGCCATTAGCATTGAACCGAGCGTAGCAAACATATAGGCAATTGTCCGGTTATAGTAAAGCGATTTTAGCCCCTTGTAGTCCTTTTCATCCGGGAAAGGCACTTTGATTTCTTTAATCAGTGAGCTTCCACTTTCCAATGCTTTTCGCCATTTTTCCTTAAGTTGGTCTCGTTGACCGGCCTTAGTAAACATTAGATCGTTTACTTCTGTGATCTCTTGTACTGTTGCCATTTGTTCAGGCAAGTCCAGACGACCTATTCCATTTTCAATACTCACTTCTTCCCGGAACGAAACACCAACAAAAGCTTTGAACCGTCTTTCCAGCAATTGAATATCATCTCCTCCGTCAGGCGCAGTTGGGTCAACACAGACCAGATGCCAAATGTTACTTGTCTTATCCGTGTTTTGGCGTTGGGTTCGGATGGCTCTTCCTCTCATTTGATTGGAAAGCACATATGAGCCTACGAAACTGGCAAGTATCAGGGAGTTAATCGATGGGGCATCCCAGCCTTCCCCAAGCAGTGATTTTGTGCCGACAAGAACCTCGATATGCCCATTTTGGAAAATCTGTGTGATGATGTGAACAATATCGTGCTTAAGCTGCCTGGTTGCATTGATACTTACGTAATGGTCATCAAAGGGAAGCGGAGTAACAGAGAGGTTGTGTATCGTGTATTTGGCTGATACTTCTTTAAAAGCGTCAAGGGCTGAGACAGGAATAATAATCAGTGAGCCTGTCAGGACACCGATCTTAATGTTGCGTTTGTTGGTTCTCCGCAATTGCTCAAATATAGGCAGAACACCAATCTTGTTAAGTTCAAGCTCATTTTTGGGTTGATTGATAAGGAACTCCTTTCGGATATAGTCGGTCAAAATAACCATTCGTAATTCCTGTTTTAATTGGTCATGCTCAAAGTCAACGATTTTGTCAATACTCTTTAACTTGTTAATGCTTGAACTTAAGAAGCTGTTGATTTTCCGGTTATGTCGGAAATTAATAGTACGCCTTTCTATAGCGCCGTTTCTTTTGAGTTTACGAGTTAGCTTTTCCTGATGCTCTTTGTATGGTGTAAAGTTGTGAGGATCTTCGTATAGATAAAAGGTGAGCAAAATTTCAATCCACTCATAGTTTAGTTTAGGAACAGTGAATTTTCTATCGCCTATTATTTCAAGGTGGTCTGCGGTCACTTCTTTCCCGACAGCATGGAGAAATATTAACGTTGCCGAGTAATATTCAAGATGGGTATAAATCCAGTCGAGTTGTTCGTTAGGTCTTTGATACATAGGATGCTCTTCAAGTGCTTGGATCAAAATATGGTCGGTTTTGATCTCGTTGAAAAGGCTATGAATCCTTTGCCGATATTCGTCTATTTTTTGACTTTCCTCAATGGTTGGACGGGAAAAAAAGACATAATCCTGGTGGGGGCAAAGATCACTTTCTACAACAAGTTCCGGCACAGAAATCTCAGCGTCAACCTGCCCGTTAAGATTAATGTATCTTTGCCATTCTAAATGGGAAACGTCATAGGGTGGTGTAGCTGTTAGCCCAACTATTGTTGAATTTAGTGCATTTTTGACCTCCATCAATGATCGCCACCATGCATTTTTAAGGTGATGGGCTTCATCCACAACAATTGTTCCGATGTGTTGAGTTTGTAAAAGTACGATGATTGTTTTGGTATTGGAAATTCCTTTTTCATTGCTGTGTTCTCGCTGTCCGTTTTCTTCTTCCAACTCTTCTTGTTCTTCGTTAAAGTCCGCTCCTGTACATGCAGCATGAAGTGCCTGATAGGTCACAACGGTCAGGAATTTTGGATTCCTGATGTCTCTTGAAATCCATTTGGGTTTTTGTTTGATTTGTAAGAACAGTTCACAGAATCGCTGTATCCATTGATTCCTTATGGCTAAGGTTGGGGCAACTATAAGTGTCGGTTTGTTGAGCCGGAGGGCAACCTCAAGTCCTAATACTGTTTTCCCCGAACCGGGAGGGGCAACAATGTGCAAATGGTTATCGTTAAGGTGCTCTTCTAACTCTTCAAGTACTCGTTTTTGGTATTTTCTCCAGGGGTATTTGAATTTTATATCGGGAGGGAATTGCTTCAATTTTTACTTTTTTAATTGGGGATAAGCGTTTTGATGCCATTTATTTTTTGTTACAGGTAGTCTTCATAATCGGTAACCCAGCCCGATCTTTAGTATAGTTACATTTTTATTAAACGCACTGTCTAAAACTTCATCATTGACTCCAAGTCTCACAAAGTCGTATTGCACCTGAATACTTAGTTTTTCGTTTATATCATAAGCAAGCCCAAGATTTATATTTATTCCACTCCGGGTTTCGTCCAAATCAGACACATCAACTCCATTATGAGTTCCTGAGGCATCAAATCTCATAAACGTATAACCCAGTCCAATAAATG
>JBCCUY010000460.1:0-2540 GCA_039196145.1 Bacteroidota bacterium | reverse complement strand
TTGTTTCATTTTTCCATTTTTTAACACCGCAAAAAGCTATGCATGCATAACTTTAAGATAAAAAAAGTTGGATTATTAACATGAATTTATGACTTTTGCCGGTAGCTAATTCAAATAATTTAAAAATGAGAACAAAACTTAATGGAATTTTAACGCTATTTCTGGCGTTGATTGTGCAAGTATCTTTTGCACAAGAAAAAACGGTTTCAGGTACCGTTACAGACCAAGACGGTCTTCCTTTGCCTGGAACTTCCGTAGTGGTAAAAGGAACCACCACAGGTACCCAAACAGATTTCGATGGTAATTATGCCATTGATACTGAAGAAGGTGCCGTTTTGGTTTTTTCTTACATTGGGCAAAGAACCCAGGAAATTACCGTTGGGACTGCCAACACCATTGATGTACAAATGGAGGAAGATGCCCAAGCTCTTGAGGAAGTGGTCGTTACCGCACAGGGTATCCAAAGAGAGGAAAGGTCTCTAGGATATGCGGTTACTACTGTAGATGAGGAACAGGTAAGCTCAAGACCTGAAGCCGATATAGGACGGGTGCTACAAGGAAAGGTAGCAGGTGTTAACATTACCAATAACAATGGGCTATCCGGTTCCGGGACCAATATCATCATCCGTGGTTTTAGTTCCGTTACACAGTCTAACCAGCCGTTGTTCGTTGTAGATGGGATTCCAATCGATTCCGGGACCAATACCCAGACTTCCTTTTTGGACGGTAACACGGAATCAAGCCGATTCTTGGATATAGATCCCAATACCATTGCCAATGTGAGCGTACTGAAAGGGTTAAGTGCAACGGTACTATATGGTAACAGAGGACGAAACGGGGTAATCTTGATTACCACAAAAGGTGCCGCTACAGGCGAAGCTCCTTCCAAAACCGAGATAACTGTCAACCAGTCCGTTTTCCTTGCCGATGCCATTTTACCAAAATACCAGGATAATTATGGTGGTGGATTCCATCAAGGTTTCGGTTATTTCTTTAGTAACTGGGGACCACGTTTTGACCGTGCAGACGATGACGGGATTTCTCAAGCTGCACAATTTGTAAGTGATGGACCTGGTGGTGTGGCCATTCTGCAACACCCTTATAACTTTATTGCGGATCCTACATTGATTGCCGGTTTTGAAGATCTTTTGGATGATCCCTATCCGTACCAACCTTATAATGGTGTTGAGGAGTTCTTTAGAACAGGATATGTAACCAGTACCTCCATAAATGTAAGGGGAGGTGGAGAAAAGGCTAGTTTCAATTTAAACTATGGCCGTACCGAGGATATCGGTATTACTCCGGGAAACACCCTTCTTAGAAATAACTTTAGTATTGGTGGTAATGCAAGGCTTTCCAATAAATTTACGATCAGCGGTGTATACAATTTTATCCGTACAGGATTTAAGTCTCCTCCAAACGCGGTGAGTACCGGTAGTGGGGCAGCCTTTAACGGAGGTGCCGTTTTCGGGGATCTTCTGTATACCCCTCGTAGTGTAGATCTTACCAACCTGCCTTTCCAGGCGGCCGATGGTAGAAGTGTCTATTACCGCTCAGGAAACGATATCCAGAATCCTTATTGGACTGTTGCCAATGTAAAGACATCCCAAGATACGGACCGTTTCATTGGTAATACTTCGCTTACCTACGAAATCAACGATTGGATGAATCTTACCTATCGTTTGGGGTTGGATACGTATAGTGAATTCAACTTTTACGGCCAAAACAAAGGAGGGGTCGATGGCCCGGTAATCGGTCTGTTACGAACTAGTAGTGTACGAAATACGATATGGAACCATGACCTTATCCTTTCCGCAGACAAAGACCTTTCGGAAAATCTTAACCTAAAGGCCATAGCTGGTTTAAATAGTCGAAGGGACGAATTTGGGCAAGACGGTATCGAGAGTCAAGGGCAACTGGTTTTTGGCGTGCTGGAACACTTCAACTTTACTACCCCTTCCGCCCAAAATTCGCAAACTCGAGGAGGAAATAATCCGAACCTCAATCAAAACTTTGAGGAAAACCTTGTCGGTGCCTATTTGGATTTGACTTTAGGTTATAAGGATTGGTTATTCTTAAACGCTGTAGGTAGAAATGATTGGTCCTCCACACTGGAGCGAGAGAACAACTCTATTTTCTACCCCGGAGCGAGTATCTCTTTTGTACCTACTTCCGCCTTCGAAGGTATCCAAGGCAACTTTCTAAACTATGCCAAACTCCGTTTGGGCTATGGTTCATCAGCCGGTTTCCCTACGCCGTTCAACACGCGAAGCGTATTGGGACTTACCTCTAGAAGTCTTGTAGATTTAAACGGTAATGTTATCTCATCAAATTCTGTAGATAATACTTTGGGTAATGCAGATTTGAAACCGGAACGAATTCAGGAATTCGAAGTCGGTCTAGATACCCGCCTATTCAACCGTTTGAATTTGAATGTTAGTCTTTTTGACAAAAAGAACACAGACTCATTTGTACAGGATTAGCCTCGCTTATAAGTAAGCTATTCAAAGACACCATTTAAAGTCCGTGGGATCTCAAAC
>JBCCUY010000459.1:0-2568 GCA_039196145.1 Bacteroidota bacterium | reverse complement strand
GTCGGATATTGGTGGTTTTGCTGAGCAACCTAATGGTGAACTTTTCGCTAGGTGGATGCAATTAGCAGTCTTTCATCCATTCTGTAGGGTGCACTCCAGCGGAGATCATGGAGATCAAGAACCTTGGTCTTTTGGTGATGAGATTACGGATATCGTAAGGAAATATATTGAGCTGAGATACCAGCTGCTACCTTATCTGTATACCATGTTCTATAAGTACATTAGAAGTGGACTTCCCATGCTTCAATCTCTTGTCTTTTACGATCAGGAGGATTCACAGACACATTTTAGGACCGACGAATTTCTCTTTGGTGAAAAGCTTTTGATTTGCCCCGTACAAGAGCCCAATGCACAGGGAAGGAGAATGTATTTTCCCGTAGGGAATTGGTATAATTATTGGACGGATGAGGTAGTTTCCGGAGGAGTTGAGAAATGGGTGGCGGCCGATATCGAGACCATACCATTGTTTGTCAAAGAAGGGGCAATGATACCAAAGTATCCAGTGCAACAATATGTTGGGGAAAAGGAAATCAGTGAACTCGCCATAGATGTGTATTACAAGGAGGGTATTGAAAACTCAAGTGTATACGAGGATCAACAGGATGGTTATGACTATAAAAAAGGTAGGTACAGCTACAGAAGGTTTAGACTTCGTGGCAAGGAGAACGAACTCATCATTCAGCAGTTCAAGGACGGTGATTTTATAACGCCATATGAAAAGATGAAATTGACTTTTCATGGCTTACCATTTAAAATCGGAGTAGTGGAATTGGATAATGAACAAGTAGACCCGAAAGACATCAAGTTGAACGGTAATAACCAGATTGAAATCAGCAAGGATTTTACCGAACTGCATCTTTTCGGAGCATAATTTTTTGTATTTTCCCTAGACTAAACACTATTAACAAGTATGAAAAGAGTAATTCTAACGGTAGTTGTCTTTTTGGCAGTTGCCGCATGCAAGACAAATCCGTTTACAGGGAGAAGTACGCTTAATTTTTACCCCAATAGCCAAATTTTTCCAATGGCCTTTGCCCAATATGATCAGTTCTTGAACGAAAACAAGGTGGTTACGGGTACCTCGGACGCTAAAATGATCGAAAAGGTAGGCCAGCGAATTGCCACGGCTGCTGAACGGTGGTTGGATGCCAACGGTTACCCTGGGTATCTAAAAGATTACAAATGGGAGTACAATTTAGTCAATGATGAAACGGTAAACGCATGGTGTATGCCTGGAGGGAAAATTGTCTTTTACACGGGAATCCTGCCCATCACACAAACGGAGACCGGGGTTGCGGTGGTTATGGGACATGAGGTGGCACATGCGTTGGCTGATCACGGAGCACAACGAATGAGTGCCGGAATGTTGCAGCAGATTGGCGCAGTGGCCGGTAATGTGGCTATAAAGGATCCACAGAAGCGAAATACCTTTAACCAAGCCTATGGTTTGGGATCAACGGTCGGTGTGATGCTACCTTTTAGTAGAGGACATGAAACCGAGGCTGACCGAATTGGGCTTCAGATTATGGCCATCGCTGGCTACAATCCGGATGAGGCTGCCAATTTATGGCGACGAATGAAAGCAAAGTCAGGAGGACAGGCTCCACCAGAGTTCATGAGTACGCATCCGTCCAATGATACTAGAATAAACAATCTCACCGCTTGGGCTCCGGCAGCAAAACAAGAGGCCGCCAAGTTTGGTGTGAAGTCATTTAAATAACCAATTGATTAACCAAATTTTAATGCCATTTGGAGCGAAATGGAAGTCTTTGGGCTTTCCTCCTTTGCTGTAGATGGCATTTTTTATACCGAAAGACCATGGCACAAGTACTCGCAATGAAGGGAAGTAAGAAATTGTTGAATGCTTGGGCCTTTTATGACTGGGCCAATTCTGTGTACAGCCTGGTAATCTCCTCGGCCATTTTCCCAATTTTTTACGGAGCCCTTTTCCGTGTTGCCGAAATCGAGAAAGTGACCATTTTCGGAGGGGAGATAGCAAGAGCTCCTTTGATTAGTTATGTAACTTCCTTGGCTTTTGTCTTTATAGCTATCGTTACACCTTTGGTATCTGGAATCGCGGATTACTTGGGGAACAAGAAAATCTTCCTGAAGTTTTTCTGCTATCTGGGTGCTCTTTCCTGCATTGGCCTATATTGGTTTTCCTTGGAAAACATCTACTTTGGGCTCATATGTTACTTTTTCGGTTTGGTCGGATTTTGGGTGAGTTTTGCCATCAATAATTCGTACCTGCCCGATATCGCATACCCAGAACAGCAGGATAAGGTTAGTGCCAAGGGATTTTCATTGGGATATATTGGCAGTGTTATTCTGTTGGTTTTTAACCTTGCCATGGTGATGCAACCTGCGCTTTTTGGAATTACGGATAGTGGGGGCGAGGTAGCCGAAATCAAGGCCATGAAATATTCGTTTATTTCAGTAGGCATCTGGTGGATTTTGTTTAGCCAATATACCTTCTTCCATTTGCCCAAGGGGTATAAACGGGAAGGAGCGCGCACCAACATCGTCCTAAATGGTTTTAGGGAACTGAAACAGGTATGGAGACAATTG
>JBCCUY010000458.1:0-2574 GCA_039196145.1 Bacteroidota bacterium | reverse complement strand
CCGTGAGCTAATTGCAGAGCTAGGTATTCGAAAATAATTGTTGGGGGAAGCTTTGCTTCCCCTTACTTTTATGCTGAACTTGTTTCGGTATTCATTTTAACAAAAAGCTACATTTAGTTTTTCATTGGTCACGAGCTATGTGCACATACAACAACACAACCCGACCGTCCGGATGGCGGTAGACCAAATGTTTAACGACCCGCATTTCCAAAATGCAGGGTAAGACAAATTTTATGATTCCAAAAACTTTTAAAGAGGTCATAGACCTCGGTGACGGTAGGGAAATTTCTATCGAAACTGGAAAATTGGCCAAACAGGCCCATGGTTCTGTTGTGGTACAATCCGGCAAGTGTATGCTATTGTGTACAGTTGTCTCCAACTACAAACAAAGCGATGTAGACTTTTTACCACTTACAGTGGACTACCGCGAAAAATTTGCCGCCGCAGGGCGTTATCCTGGTGGCTTCTTCAAACGTGAGGCAAGACCTAGTGATGGCGAGGTATTGACCATGCGTTTGGTGGACAGGGTTTTGAGGCCTTTGTTCCCAAAAGATTATCATGCCGAGACACAGGTGATGATTCAATTGATGTCTCACGACGAAGATGTAATGCCCGATGCCATGGCTGGACTTGCCGCTTCCGCTGCAATTCAACTTTCAGATTTTCCATTTGAATGCGCCATTTCGGAAGTCCGAGTGGGAAGAATCAATGGCGAATTGATCATCAATCCAACAAGAGCACAGCTCAAAGATTCTGACATTGATATGGTCATTGGTGCTTCTGCCGATTCCGTAATGATGGTGGAAGGTGAAATGGACGAGATTTCTGAAGAGGAAATGGTAGAGGCCATCAAGTTTGCCCATGAGGCCATTAAGGTACAGTGCGCAGCTCAGTTAAAACTGGCCGAAGCCTTCGGAAAGAAAGAAGTTAGGGAATACGACCCCGAAGCTGAAGACGAAGACTTGGCCAAAAAGGTGCACGACCTTACCTACGATAAAGTATATGCCATCGCCAAAGCTGGTTCTGCAAAAC
The DNA here is from genome assembly GCA_039196145.1 of Bacteroidota bacterium. Lineage (GTDB taxonomy): Bacteria > Bacteroidota > Bacteroidia > Flavobacteriales > Flavobacteriaceae > Flagellimonas. The sequence goes on along the minus strand of JBCCUY010000458.1, from coordinate 1,542 downwards.
ACGAACGTAGCGAGGCGTTCCAAGCCATCAAAGAGGAAGTAGAAGCTACCTTCTCGGAAGAAGAATTGGAAGAAATTGGAGGCTTGGTCTCAAAATATTTCTATAAAGCCGAAAAGGCTGCTGTTAGAGATCTAACACTTAACGAAGGCCTTAGGTTGGATGGCCGTAAAACGGATGAAATCAGACCTATCTGGTGTGAAATTGACTATTTGCCGTCAGTTCATGGTTCTTCCATCTTTACCAGAGGGGAAACCCAGGCTTTGGCCACGGTTACCTTGGGAACTTCCAGGGAAGCCAATCAGATAGATATGCCGTCTTATGAGGGTGAGGAAACCTTTTATTTGCACTATAACTTCCCCCCATTCTCAACTGGGGAAGCAAGACCAATTCGTGGTACCTCCCGTAGGGAAGTTGGTCACGGGAACTTGGCCCAACGTGCCCTAAAAGGAATGGTTCCAGAGGATTGTCCCTATACGGTAAGAGTTGTTTCTGAGGTATTGGAATCCAACGGTTCCTCTTCCATGGCTACTGTTTGTTCAGGGACCATGGCCTTGATGGATGCCGGGGTTCAACTTAAAAAGCCCGTTTCCGGTATTGCCATGGGATTGATTACCGATACGGAAACTGGAAAATACGCTGTACTATCCGATATTTTGGGTGATGAAGATCACTTAGGGGATATGGACTTTAAGGTGACGGGTACCGCCGACGGTATTACCGCCTGCCAGATGGATATCAAAGTCAAGGGATTGTCCTATGAAATCTTGGTAAAAGCATTGATGCAGGCCAAAGACGGAAGATTACACATCTTGGGTAAATTAACCGATACCATCGCTGAACCAAAACCAGAGGTGAAGTCCTACGCTCCTAAAATTGTTACCAAAATCATTCCTGGCGAATACATTGGTGCGGTTATCGGTTCCGGTGGAAAAGTCATCCAGGAATTGCAGAAAGAGACCAATACCACTATCGTTATCAATGAAGATCCTGAGACCGAAGAAGGTATAGTGGAAATTCTGGGTACGGACCAAGCTGGTATTGATGCGGTAATTGCCAAGATCGATGCGGTAATGTTCAAGCCTGAAGTTGGTAGTGTTTACGAAGTAAAAGTTATCAAAATGTTGGATTTCGGTGCCGTTGTGGAATATATGGAAGCTCCTGGTAATGAGGTGTTGCTCCATGTTTCAGAATTGGCATGGGAACGTACCGAAAACGTCTCTGATGTGGTAAACATGGGTGATGTTTTCGATGTGAAGTACTTCGGACTTGATCCTAGGACCAGAAAAGAGAAAGTTTCCAGAAAGGCTTTATTGCCAAAACCCGAAGGGTATAAGGAACGTCCACCCAGAAATGACAGAGGTGGTGACCGTAGAGGTGGGGATCGAAGAGGAAATAATCGCGATAGAAAGCCTAGAAGGGACTAAAAAAAGAGTTCACTTATATTGACAAAAGCCCTGAGGAGTTTTCCCTCGGGGCTTTTCATTTAAGAAAAAAAATCCAAATAAATTTTACCAAATTGTAACTTTTTACAATTTCCTACGT
>JBCCUY010000457.1:0-2577 GCA_039196145.1 Bacteroidota bacterium | reverse complement strand
GATAAAAGCCCAGGAAATGATGACATTTTAATGAGAATTAGTTTAGTTGATCATACAATATATAAAAAATTTAAATGGATATTGCTTTTTCATTTTTGCGATGGGGTGGTTTTTTCCAATCTAAACTTGTTAAAACTCACCCGCAGAATTCGCACTTTTACGCCTCACAGCTGGCACATTCTTTCTTTTGTTTGAATTTTTGCGCCGCATTCATACTATGCTGGTAATACAAAGATTTAAGTCCTAGTTTCCAAGCAGTTACATGGATTTTATTGATATCTTTTGTAGGCATGTCCGGATGTACAATAATATTTACCGACTGCCCTTGGTCTATATGGGCTTGACGTGCCGCCGCCTGATAGACCACATCCAACTGGTCTAATTCCGAATAGGTTCTGAAAATGGCTTTTTCACCATCGGTCAAAAACTCTAAATGTTGGACAGATCCGTCGCGGTCCCGGATACTTTTCCATACCTCGTCCGTGTTTCGTGCTTTTTCCTCCAACACCTCCATGAGATATGGATTTTTGATGGTTACCTTGATTTTTGCAATATCCTTCACATAAATATTGGACCATATTGGCTCAATTCCCTGTGAAACTTGCCCCAAAATGAAAGCGGATGAAGTCGTTGGGGCTATGGCATTTAAGGTTGCGTTTCGCCTTCCATATCCTTCAAGGACCTTGGGTTCCCCAAAGCGTTCGGCCAGTTGTTCCGAAGCCTTATAAGACCGCTCCTTGATTTCCCTGAAAATCTCGTTATTTAAGTTATATGCCTCCTGACTGTCAAAGGCCATTCTTTTGGATTGAAGCAATGAATGCCATCCCAGTGCACCCAAGCCAAGGGCTCTATTTTCTTTTGCAAAGTTGTACGCCCTTTCCATGAACAAAAAGGTCTGGCGGTCATCACGATTGGCCGAATCCCGATATACCTCCAACTTCTCTATAAATTCGGTAATCACAGCATCCAAGAAATATACCATGGTCTCCACGGCATCTGTATTTTTCCACTTATCATAGTGCAGTAGGTTTATACTGGACAAAACACAGACAAACGACCAGTCATCATTCGAAGGAAGCATAATTTCCGTGCATAAATTACTGGCATAAATCTGATGATTTTTATCTTGATACACATCGGCACTTGCATTGTTGGCGTTATCTGAGAAGAAAACATAAGGATACCCCATTTCGCCTCGGCATTGCAGCACTCTGGCCCAAACGGTACGCTTATCCGCATCGCCATCGATCATTTCCTGCATCCAGTCATTGGAGACCGTTACACCGTGGGTAAGCTGTTGGATCGGATTTCCTTCCGTACCAATCTCCAAAAACTCCATAATATCTGGGTGATCAATGGGCAGATAGGGAGAAAAACGCCCCCTGCGCACGGAACCCTGACTTACTACGTCCACCATAGATTCAAACAACTGCATAATATGGACCGCTCCAGAAGCCTCCCCATTGTTTTTGACCGGGGCTCCTCGATGTCGGATTTTACCAAAATATCCAGAAGTACCACCTCCTAGTTTGGACATCATTCCCACCTCGGATTGCGTGTAAAGAATGTTGCCCATATCATCATCTATATGTGAACCAAAACAGCTGATGGGCAGACCACGTTCCTTTCCAAAATTGGACCATACAGGTGACGCCAAGGAAAAATACCCTTCGGACATATAGCCATAAAATTTATCCGCGTAACCTGGTAGCTGTAAAATTTGCTCAGCTCGTTCCGCGATTTCACGAATCCGACTTTCGGGTGTGGCGCCTTCTGTTAAATATCCAGCTCCCAAAAACTTACGGCTGTATTCGTTCAGCCATTTAAAATCTTCTGTATCCGCAGGTGATTTTAGAGTGGTAAGCCCCTCTTTTCTAGCGTTTACGAGTTTTTGGGATGTAGTTGTAATTTGGGTCGTTGAACTTTCGAAGGTTTTGTTTTCCATATTTAAAAAAGGTCGTCGCTGGTTATACTTTGTGTTCTTTTGCTATAGTTGATGGATCGTTTCACGAAAAAATCGCCATGTTTTGTTCCGATTATCTCGTCATCGAACCATTCTGTTTGTTTCAGGATTTCTTTGTCTATTTCGAAGGTTTTTTGAATGCCTATGCTCTCCAGGGAATTATTGAAACGATTCTTGATGAATTCGTTCACCACTGCCTTCGGTAAAAAGTCTAGCTCACCTGCTTCAAAAATCCAATCCACAATTTTACTTTCAGCAACAAAAGCTTCCTCGCACAATTGTTGGATCATATTATGATAGTTTTCATCAAACCATTCTGGATGCTCCCTTTTGATGATGTTTATGATATCAATACCAAAGTCCCCATGGATTTGCTCTTCTTTGGAAGTGGCTTCCACCACATTGGAGATTCCCTTCAGCATATTCTTGTGCTTGTTAAAGGCCATGATGATCAAGAACTGTGAGAAAAGGGAAACGTGTTCTATAAAAAGTGAGAAAAGCAGTATGGACTCCGAATATTCCTTATGGTCCTCACTCTTGGCATTTTTTAGGGCGGTTTCCAAGTATTGAACCCGTTTCATGATGACAGGTTTCTTCTTGAGCGTCTCAAATTC
>JBCCUY010000456.1:0-2583 GCA_039196145.1 Bacteroidota bacterium | reverse complement strand
TTCTCGGATAGACCTTGGTTCAATTTAGCACTACCAACACTGTCGGTATGTCCTTCAACGGTAAACTTGGCGGTAGGATACTCATTCAAAATCTGAATAATGTCTACCATTACAGAAGTAGATTCTGCTTTGATGCTTGCTTTACCTGTATCGAACAAAATAGTTCTTGCATAGTCGTTCAATTGTTTTTGAACTTCTTCGGTTACTTCAGGGCAACCTTGGTTTGCTACCGTACCGGCAACATCAGGACATTGATCATCCTTATCCAATACACCGTCACCGTCTTTGTCTGGCCATGGGCATCCTTTGTTTTCTGCAGGACCTGCCTCGTTTGGACACTCATCGTCTTTATCTGCAACGCCGTCACCATCAGCATCAGGACATCCTGCCAAGGCTGCAAGACCAGCCTCGTTAGGACAGGCATCATCCTTATCGGCAATACCATCGCCATCCGCATCGGGACATCCGTTCATTTCCTTAGATCCAGCTTCGTTAGGACAGCTATCCTTGCTATCTTCTATTCCATCGCCGTCAGCATCAGGACAACCGTTGAAAGCCTCTAGACCCGCAACTTCTGGACAAGCATCGTCTTTGTCATATATACCATCACCATCCGTGTCGGTTCCTCCGAATTTAACGGAAATACCGGCCAAATGCTGCCAATGGGTCACACCGTAATCCTCAAATGCATGCTTGTATGAGGTCTGTACGGTTAGGCCTAAATTTTCGGTAAACCAGAAATTGATACCTACACCACCATTTGCGGTACCGGCACCTATTTCATCCACCCAGGTATAACCACCACCAACTTCAACGAAGGGGTCTATGAATCTATCTGGAAGGAATGCATATTTTATGGTACCATCTATTGCATAGTGGGAGAGATCATCTACCCTTGTGTCACCAAACTTGCTTATCTTGTTCAAGGAACCTCTAACCCCAACAGAAAATCCACTACCTACCGACTTGGATACACCTACGAAGGAGATAGATGGAAGGACATTCCAATGGTCATTCGCATTGAAGAATTCATTGCCAAAAGAACTTACATCACCAGTCGGATATACGTCTATGGCATTTACCCCAAACTGAACCTGCCAAGGGTTATTCTCGTCTTGCGCTTGTATGCTGTTGAATCCTACGGCAAGTAGGGCAACAACCAATAATTTGCTAAGATGTTTCATGTTCAAAATTTTAAGTTTAAGTGTTTATTAGCTGCAAATGTAAGTTGTTAAATATTATTAACAAAATCAATTTTCTATTTTTTTTAACGCAGTTTATAGAAAAAATAACACCGTTAAACGATTTTTAAGACCTGTCCTACCTCCTTAAATGCGGCAAGTGCCCGGTCCAAATGTTCCAATTTGTGAGCCGCGGATAACTGTACCCTAATTCTTGCACGCCCCTTTGGAACCACAGGGTAAAAGAATCCAATTACATAGATTCCTTTCTCTAATAGCATGTTGGCCATTTGCTGGGATAATTTGGCATCGTAGAGCATTACCGGAACTATTGCGGAATCCCCTTCTATAATATCAAAACCTGCCTTTTTCATACCTTTTTTGAAGTATTCTGTATTCCTTTGAAGTTTATCCCGTAGCGAGGTGTCCTTATCCAACATATCAAAGACCTTTATAGAGGCACCTACAATGGCGGGTGCCAAGGAATTTGAAAAAAGATAAGGCCGGGAACGCTGCCGCAATATTTCAATTATTTCCTTTTTCCCTGTAGTGTAACCGCCCATGGCTCCGCCAAGAGCCTTTCCTAAAGTACCCGTGATAATATCAATGCGGCCCATCACCCCCTTTTCCTCCAAAGTTCCCCTACCTTTTTCCCCTATAAAACCTGCCGCATGGCATTCATCTATCATTACCAAGGCATCGTATTCATCGGCTAAGTCACATATTTTATCCAAAGGGGCCAGTAGACCGTCCATGGAAAAGACACCATCGCTAACTATAATTTTAAACCGGGCACCGTCTGTATTGGCTTGCTTTAATTGTTTTTCCAAGTCGCCCATATCATTATTGGCATACCTATATCGCTTTGCCTTGCAGAGGCGGACCCCATCTATTATCGAGGCATGGTTAAGGGAATCGGAGATAATGGCATCCTCTTCAGTGAGCAACGGTTCAAAGACCCCGCCGTTGGCGTCAAAAGCCGCTGCATATAATATAGTATCCTCGGTCCCGTAAAATTGTGCTATTTTATGCTCCAGTTCTTTGTGAATGTCTTGTGTGCCACAAATAAAGCGAACCGACGACATGCCGAAACCATGGGAATCCAAAGTTTCCTTAGCTGCCTTGATTACCTCTGGATGTGATGATAGCCCAAGATAATTGTTGGCGCAAAAATTAATGACTTCCTCACCAGTAGAAATTTTTATTACCGCGTCTTGTACCGTGGTAATAATACGTTCTTCCTTAAAAAGCCCTGCCTTCTTTATAGCGTTCAATTCTTCCCTTAAATGTTCTTTTATTTTTCCGTACATAGGTTTTGATTTCTATATGAATTCTGGGGTTACTTCCTTTTCAAGATATACAATGATTTTGTTTTCAACCACATATCCCATAAGCTCCAGGG
>JBCCUY010000455.1:0-2585 GCA_039196145.1 Bacteroidota bacterium | reverse complement strand
TAAAAATAATAAGTTTTTACTAAACCACTAACAACTAATCAATAATAACTAATCAATACATGACTACCACCACACCCCAAGACTTAACCCCCAAATCACCACCAGAATGGCGCAAGTATTTTAGCTTTAGTACCGACCATAAAGTGATCGGTATTCAATATATAGTCACGGCATTTTTCTTTTTTCTCCTCGCTGGTGTTTTTGCCATGATTATGCGAGGGGAATTGATTACCCCCGAACCAGATCTTTTAGACCGTACTGTCTATAACGGTCTATACACCATGCACGGGACAATCATGCTCTTTGGTTGGACGTTTCCCGTCTTGTCTGGATTTGCCAACTACCTGGTTCCGCTGATGATTGGAGCAAGGGACATGGCGTTTCCCCGTCTTAATGCTGTGGCATTTTGGATGATTCCTGTAGTGGGTATTCTCTTGATCCTTAGTTTTCTGGTTCCTGGAGGTCCAGCACAGTCTGGCTGGTGGGCGTATCCCCCCCAAAGCATACAAAATCCTACTGGTAATTTAATTAATGGTCAGTTTATCTGGCTGTTGGCAGTAGCTATCTCTGGTGTCTCTTCGATTATGGGAGCGTTGAATATCGTTACCACCATTATTCGGATGCGCGCCCCTGGGATGGGATGGTTTAAAACTCCTGCTTTTGTTTGGACGGTAATGGCGGCACAGTTAATTCAGCTTTATGGCTTGCCTGCTTTGACTGCTGGGGCGGTAATGCTACTGTTCGATCTCTCAATTGGTACCGCATTTTTCGATCCTGCCCAAGGAGGTAACCCTGTACTATTCCAACATTTCTTTTGGTTCTATTCCCATCCCGCAGTATATGTAATGGTTTTGCCTGTATTTGGGATTTTCTCTGAAGTATTTCCCGTATATGCCCGCAAGCCTTTGTTCGGTTACAAAATCGTGGCGGTATCTTCTCTGATCATTACAGGATTGAGTGGCATCGTTTGGGTACACCACATGTTTGCTAGCGGTACTCCTGGCTGGATGCGGATTGTCTTTATGGCTAGTACGATGCTGATTTCTGTCCCCACAGGCATTAAAGTGTTTGCCTGGGTTGGCACCATTTGGGGCGGCAAACTACGTCTCGATACTGCCATGTTATTTGCTTTAGGCGGTTTAATTAACTTTGTCTTTGCTGGTATCACGGGTATTATGTTGTCTTCCGTGCCCATCGATATCCACGTCAACAATACTTACTTTGTAGTGGGACACTTTCACTATGTCCTTTATGGCACCATCTCATTCGGAATTTATGCAGGGATCTATCACTGGTTCCCTAAAATGACAGGAAAAATGTATTACGAAGGTTTAGGCAAACTCCACTTCTATTTAACCTTTGCTGGTACAGCCTTAAATTTCTTACCTATGCACCCTGTAGGTTTGATGGGTATGCCTCGCCGTGTGGCTTCCTACGATCCCGAATTTGCCTTTTGGAATGTCTTAGCTAGCTTAGGCGCATTTCTCCTCGGTATTTCTACTATTCCCTTCATCCTTAATATGGTAAGTTCTTGGACTTCGGGTAAAGCAGCAGGTAACAATCCTTGGAAAGCCATTGGTTTAGAGTGGTTAGTTTCTTCTCCTCCCGAACATGAAAACTTTGAAGAACTTCCCGTTGTTATTGCTGAACCTTATGGTTATGGGAAAAATGAAAAGTTGACGGAGAATTTAGGCGGGTAATTTTAGGTAATAGATAATAGGTAATAGGTAAAAATCAATCATGACTAGTCCTGAAAGTACAATTGATAACGTAGAATTAAAGCGATCGCTTGAAATCCCAGCAACTCACGAACATGAGGAAGAAGATAATAGGATGCTGGGCTTTATTATCTTCCTGTTGTCTGAAAGTGTAATTTTCCTCAGCTTTTTTGCTGGTTATATCGTTTACAAAACGACGATGACTGACTGGCTTCCTCCTGGAGTTGAAGGATTGGAAATTAGAGAACCTGCAATTAATACAGTGATTCTAGTTTCCAGTAGCTTTGTGATTTATATTGCCGAGAAGTTTTTACATAAAGAAAATCTCTGGGGTTTTCGCATCTTTTGGTTACTCACTATGGCAATGGGTAGCTATTTCCTCTATGGACAAGCTGTGGAATGGATGGGGCTAGAATTTGGTTTTACTTCTGGCGTGTTTGGCGGAACTTTTTATCTTTTAACTGGGTTTCACGGTTTGCACGTTGCAACGGGAGTGCTGCTACAAACTATTATGCTGACTCGTTCTTTTTTGCCAAATAATTATGCAGGGGGACAGTTTGGCGTAGAATCAACTTCTTTATTTTGGCACTTTGTTGATGTGATTTGGATTGTTTTGTTTATTTTGATTTATGTTTGGCAATAACAGTAGATATGAGTCAACAGAAATATCCAACAATTAGCGAAATTAATAAGCACATTGAAAAATACCTTGATTATTACTGTAGTTTATCTCACACACCAGGTTTTGCAGTTTTGCTTAAAGGAGAATGGGGATGCGGTAAAACTTGGTTCATCAATAAATATAGAGAAAAGCTTGAAAAGAAAAAGCAAAAATTCTTGTATGTAAGCCTATATGGGATGACTAGC
>JBCCUY010000454.1:0-2592 GCA_039196145.1 Bacteroidota bacterium | reverse complement strand
GGTGGCACCAAACATGTTCCGGTCATTAAAAATGCACCATTTGGAAAATCACATTCGCTGTAAAGAAAGTTTATCAAATCTGTAAACTCCCGTTTGATTCTTGAAATGGGTACGTTTTCATTGTACATAACCTTGCCTTGCCTTTCAATTTGAATATGTATTCTTACGGTTTTGGGGATTGGTCCTTTTGGGACGTAGATGCAAGGCCCCAGAGCCACGCATTTTTCGTATATTTTAGCTTGGGGTAAGTACAACGGATTTTCACCTTCTATACTCCTTGAACTCATATCGTTTCCAACTGTATAGCCTTGTATCAAACCATTAGAGTTCAGAAGCAGTGTAAGTTCTGGTTCCGGGACATTCCATGAAGAGTCCCTTCTTATGTAAACCTCCTTCCCATTGCCAACACATCTTTGAGGGGTTGCTTTGAAGAATAGCTCAGGTCTTTCTGCATTGTACACTTTGCTATAAAGCTTCTCTACACCGGGATGTTGGGTTTCATCCATTCGAGCTGTCTTGCTTCTTTCATAAGTCACGCCAGCTGCCCAAATTTCCTGATCTCCAATCGGGGGGTCAAAATATCCAAATTGTAAAAAGGAAGAATCGGTTTCGTCCCAATGCTCCATTTCCCGGCGTAAGGCATCATATAATCCATCCCTATTTAAAAAAGTTGTCCAATCCTCTATCTTCTTTGTTAGAAAGCTTCCATTGTCATCGATGCATGCTCTATTTCCAATTTTATATATTTTCATAATTCGTCCTTTGATTTATTGAGGTTCGGGGGCCATAGCTACAGAAATCAAGGATTAACACCAATTGGGTTAGCGGTCCTTAATTCATTATCACACTTTCCTTTTGAGAAATTAGTAATCATCTCTTAACTCTTACTTAATCCCTAACAATGTTCCGTTACGATTAGCCAAATTCATGAACCATTTAATATGATATCGCAATCACGGAAATAACCATGGTAATGATTAACAAGTTCAATAATCGATGGGTAAGAAAATGTATTTCCTTGGTTTCAATGGAAATAATCCAACAGTCAACATATTAACCTTTACCTAGTATTGTATTCAACAAAAGTATTACAGATTGGCACAGGGGACTACCACATCATGTACAACCATCTGTACATGATTTGCATGCTTGTATTCAGAGAACTATGTAAGCGCATAATATACCCAAAGTGTAAAAAATAGTAAAAACATATACGTTTTAAACATATAGCAGCCTGAACTTTGTCCCAGAGAATAATTCAAAAGAAAATGTCATGGCACAAATAACAGAAAAACAAAAAACAACCATTAAGGCAGTATCGAAGCATATTCTTTTAATTAGCCCATTCCACACACATTCTCCTCCCCTTCTACCTCGGGCCGCATAATATGTGGTACAACACTACAATCGCCACAAAAGTCCAACACCGGCATATTGGTTTGTATACCCACGAAAAGATCGTGAGGACAAATCTATGGTATTGGTTTCCCGAAAACGACTATATGCAGTCCCTGTAAACAGCAATCCCTTAATGCCCAACTGATGTTCAAACCTTACCGATATGTCTGTATATTGATATCGGAGCTTTTCGCCTTGGGAACCGGGCGCGGCAAGAACGGCATAGTCCCGTATGAAATACTTTATGGCAGCACTTATCTTGGTTTTGTCATTGTCAAACCGTAAGCGCAATCCTGGACCGTACTGATTAAAACCTGAACGATTTTCCAATCGGTCAAAACGTCCATAATATGTCAATTGGGGTTCAAGCTCCAAATCGCCACCCAAAGGCAATTCGTAAAAGGCCGTTACTTTGGCATAGTCCCAATCGCGTTGACCAGTCTCTGGCGAATCCTCGGCATTAAAGGTATCGTACAATCGCTTCTTGTAATATGCTGTAAACCCAAAGGCGTGTTCGTAACGGTTTGGTCGAATTTTTTGTTTGGTGGCCAATCGTAATCCATATTCATTGAATTGAAGGTCGCGCACTCCATAGGCATCAAAATTCTTGAAATTATAAAACCCCTCAATAATGGTTTTATTCTTTTCTAGGGGCACAAAGGACAAACCTGTGGCACCCCCATAATTGGTATACCCCAGTGGATTCACCAATATATCCTGCGCGCCATCCAATCCTTCACGGTTCATTCGCTGAAAATTGATTTCGGCCAAGAACTTGGTTTTTTTCGTGATTTTGTGATCATATTTAAGCATTGCATCCAAGCTCCAATAACTGTCCGAATTATTTTCTTGAAACAAACGCGTATATGGGGATACCGAAGCACGGAGGCGATGGCCCTTCCACTTATAGCGATAATCATAATCTAGGAATACATCAAGATAACCACTACTGGCAATCAAATCGTTTTCATTTAAAAGCGTACCATCTACCTGTAACTGGTCGGGACTCTTGAAATAATTGTATTCGTATCCGGTTTGACTGCCTGCTTCAAAGCGGTGTCGTTCTTGGGAATGACCCAATACACTTGTCAAAATCAAGAGGGTAAAAAGTATATTTTTCATGTTTATTTTTTTAAAAGCGTTTACTATAGGGTGGACCGCAATCCACATTTATTCACTAACTGAATGCCCAAG
>JBCCUY010000453.1:0-2602 GCA_039196145.1 Bacteroidota bacterium | reverse complement strand
TTTGCCATTCCCATGTCCATGTTTATGTCCCTGATGATTTTAAGCACCTTGGGCTACACCATGAACACTATGATTCTTTTTGGACTTATTATGGGATTGGGAATGCTGGTGGACAATGGTATTGTGGTGGTGGAAAATGTATATCGCCTTATTGATCAGGAGGGAATGTCTCGTTTAGAGGCGGCCAAAAAAGGGATTGGGGAGATTGCTTTCCCCATCATCATCTCAACGCTGACAACAGTTGCGGCCTTCGTTCCGCTTGGACTATGGCCCGGGGTTATGGGTCAGTTTATGATTTATTTCCCGGTAACCCTTTCTGTTGTGCTAGGCTCCTCTTTGTTCGTGGCCATATTTTTTAACTCCGTATTGGTCTCCAGATATATGACAACAGAGGACAAGAAAATGCCTTTGAAACAGATTATTCAGCTCACATCGATCGTGGCAGGAATTGGTTTGTTGATTATAATCTTTGGAGGAAGTTACAGGGCGTTAGGAACCCTTATGGTAGTCACTGCGATTCTACTATGGATTTACAGATTGTTTTTAAGAGGTTGGGCCAACGGTTTCCAAAACAACATTCTTCCGAAATGGGAAAAGTTTTATGAAAGAACATTGAGAAGGGCCCTAGCTGGAAGAAGACCTATCTATATTGCCATAGGAACCTTTGTGCTCTTGTTACTAGCTTTTATGGGCTTTGGAGCCTCTGTGGGAAGTCAGCGAACCAAAGTAGAGTTCTTTCCGGACAATACCCCTAACCAAATCATTGTCTACATTGAATACCCGGAAGGGACGGATATCAAAAAGACCAACGGAATTACAGCAGAGGTAGAGGCCAGAGTGTATGACATCATTAACGAAGAGGCCTACTTGCACGGGGATTTTAATTTCTTGACTGAAAGTGCGGTTTCCCAAGTAGGGGAAGGTGCGGGTAATCCGCAGACCGACGGAGGCTCTACCGCTGAGATGCCCCACCGCGGAAAGATTACGGCCACCATGAGGGAATACAAATTCCGGGAAGGCGCAGATAGCAACGAACTATTGAAAAAGGTTCAGGAAGCCTTAAAAGATGTGTATCCTGGGGTTGCTATATCCGTTGAAAAAGATGCCGTTGGTCCTCCGGCGGGCTATCCTATCAACATAGAATTGGAAGGAAATGATTATTCCGAACTGATCGCTACAGCGGAGAAGATGCGGAACTATATCAATTCCAAGAGCATTCCTGGTATTGATGAACTAAAGATTGATGTGAACAAATCCAAGCCTTCCATGTTGGTTGAGGTGGATCGCAAGAAGGCGGGAGAGCTAGGCGTATCTACTGGACAGGTAGGGCAACAATTGCGTAATTCCATCTTTGGTGCCAAAGCAGGCATTTACAAAGAGGATGGTGAGGATTATGATATCTACGTTCGTTTCAACGAAGAAAACAGATATAATACGAGCGCCATTTTTAATCAGCGAATCACGTTTAAGGATCAAAATACCGGGCAAATTAAGGAGGTTCCTGTTTCCGCTGTCGCCAAACAAACCAATAGTTCTGGTTTTAGTGCTATTAAGCACAGGGATGTAAAACGTGTGGTTACCGTATATTCCGCTTTGGCACCTGGTTTTACAGATGCGGGCGCTATTGTGAGCAAGGTTCAGGACGAAATGGAGAGTTTCACGGATTTACCAGCGGACATCAAAATTGATTATACAGGGCAGATCGAGGAGCAAAACAAGCAAATGGCCTTTTTAATGGGTGCCTTCTTTACCGGATTGGGATTGATTTTCTTTATTCTGATTTTCCAGTTCAACTCCATTTCCAAACCTGGTATTATCATGCTGGCGATATTCTTAAGTTTGATTGGAGTGTTTGGAGGAATTGTGGCCACAGGGAGTGCCTTCGTGATTATGATGACCATGATGGGTATTATTTCACTTGCCGGTATTGTGGTAAACAACGGGGTGGTGCTATTGGATTATACCCAACTATTAATTGATAGAAAGAAAGTAGAGCTGGAATTGGAAGAAGATGAATTGTTGGAGTCCAAAGATTTCTTGGAAGCTGTGGTGAAAGGTGGAAAAGCGAGGTTACGTCCCGTACTGTTGACAGCCATCACAACCATTTTAGGTTTGATTCCACTGGCTACCGGATTTAACATCAACTTCTTTACCCTGTTCAGTGAATTCAATCCGAATATCTATTTCGGGGGAGATAACGTCATCTTCTGGGGACCTTTGGCCTGGACCGTGATATATGGATTGTTCGTGGCAACTTTCCTTACGTTGATCGTAGTGCCCATCCTATTTAGTTTGGTATACAGGGTAAAAGTCAGAATTCAAAGAAGAAAGATTAGAAAAGAAGAAAACAACAAAGAGATGTTGGATATTGCAGCGTAGGAATAAAGTTGTTTTCAAAAAAAAGCCCCCTGATAAATCAGGGGGCTTTTTCATTAAACACTGTATGCAGTTACTTGTCAACAGAAACAATTTCAGATTGGTTCCAATTCTTCACGTGCATAATGCGATTGTCCACAAAATCCACCTCCTTCAAGACATCTCCTTCCCAGAAGAACCACTTTCCGGATTTCTTGCCTTCCAGATACTTTCCGGCAGCAATTGT
>JBCCUY010000452.1:0-2617 GCA_039196145.1 Bacteroidota bacterium | reverse complement strand
GCGTAGTACTTGTCTCAGCAATCAATTGAAGGATATAATAGCCGTTGGTATCCGTGGTGGCCCCAAGAGCTCCAGCAGTAATATTTACATCGGGAATAGGTTGGTTGTTCCCGTCTAGCACGGTTCCGGCTATGGTGGCAGTTTGTGAATATAGGTTGCAGGCCCAAAATAGGGGTAAAAGGAAAACAAAGGGTTTAAGGAGGGCAAACACTATTTTCTGAAAAAGGTACTTTCAAAAGTACTGGAATTACCAACATTATCGGTCACCTTTACTTTAAGGTCGCATTGGGTCTGGTTCAGAATCCGGTCATCAAAGTTATAGGTAATGGTCTTCGTTTTTGGTTCGTACTCCATCAAAATCCACTCTCCATTCAACGTCGCCGAATAGGTATTTATACCGCTAAGGTCATCGGAAATTTCCAAACTGAGATAGCTGTAGTTGCTAAGCCATTGCTTTTCCTTAAAATTTCTTGGTTTTATGGTGGGAGGCACGGTGTCTTTTGCCAAAGTGTAGGTGCCCATAGTTCTTGTCCTGGTGGTAAAAGCCCCATCCCTTTTAAAGGTCCTGGAATGTCTCGGTTTTAATTTTTCGTCCAATCGGGCTATGAACAGCCGTTTTTTTTCTGTTTGGGAGTATTTGGAAGCATCAAAACTAATGGTAAAATTCCTGTGGGCCGCTACCTGGTTGTTATGTATCTTCACCGTATCCTGACCTTTTTCCAAGTCGATATAGAAGTCCTTGTAAAATGTGTTGGCCGGGAAATACACCTTGGCCGCACCTAGGTCAAAATTATTGGGTTTGTCGGCAAGTATAAAATAGTCTGTTTTCTCATTTTTACGGGAAATGGCTACAGTTTCCTTTTTACCTTCCACCGGGATGATCAATTTTACTTCGTTTTGTTCGATATCGGAAATTAAGAGCTCCACATTGTAGGACATCCCTTCCTTCACGGTTATCTTTCCATTGTTTTGTAGCGTACCATATATACTAAGGTGGTTGTGGTTTTCCTTAAAACATTTTTGAATGCGTTGACGGTACTTGCCAAAGTGCGCATAATCGATTAAGGTGTTGATGTACCGTGTCTCCCCAAAGGAAAAGGTATCAAAATCGTATTCCGAAACCACATTACCGTTTACTTTTTGTTTCACAGCGTAGACCCCATTCTTGTTCGCGGCCATATCTTGCCGGTCAAAACTATTGAAACCAAAACCAATGGTGCCAAATGCTGTTACCTTATCAGCCAAGAAAGAACCATCAGGTTGTTTGGTATAGTTGAGTTGGATTTTCTTGGCGCTTTTATTGATTATGGCATCTTCGGATAATGGATACCCATACAGGCCAAGCAATGTAGGGTTGGTAGCATCCCTAACTTCATAACCGTAAAGCAATGGATTTGTGGGTTTTTCGGTGACACTGCTTCGTATCTCAAAATGAAGGTGCGGTCCCGATGACCCACCTGTGTTTCCAGAATAGGCTATGGTGTTGCCTTTGGTAACTTTCAATTCGCCGTAGTCCGGAAAGGTTTCCACTTCATAGGACTGTTTTTTGTATTGCAGTTTTTTAATGTATTCCTCAATTTCTGGACTGAATTTTTTCAAATGGGCATATACCGAAGTATAACCGTTGGGATGAGCCACGTAAAGAGCCTTTCCATAGCCCCAAAGGGATACCTTGATTCGGGTTACGGTGCCATCCGCAATGGCCAGTACGGGAAGTCCTTCCCTGCGTTGGGTTTTTATGTCGATGCCCGAGTGAAAATGGTTGGAACGAAGTTCTCCAAAAGTCCCTGCAAGGACCAAAGGGATATCCAATGGCGACTGAAAAGCATCTTGGGGGTATTTTTCCTGTGATGAAAGTAAGGGGGAGAAAAGGAGAAGCATTCCCAAAAAGAGTAACCGCATAGTAGAATTTATAATTACATACGAATGTAACCAATGTTTTGGTTAGGTAAAAGGCTTTATCCTTGCTTTACAGGGCTCACCGGACATGTCCAAAGATTAATCCCAAAAGTATTGCGAGGTTACCTAAGGTTGGTTAACTTTGTGTGATACGCATTGTTGTTTGCATATGGGCGAACTGGTAGAGATTGTAGATTCTTTGGAAAACAAAGTAAGCAAATTACTCCACAAGATGGAGTTGCTTCACAAGGCCAATGCCAAGTTAAAAGAGGAATTGACCCTCGCAAAAGAGGAAAATCAAAATCAACAAAACGCCGTTTTGGAATGGGAAGAAAAGTACAATTCCCTCAAAATGGCAAACACAATGCTGGGTAGTAATACGAATAAAACAGAAGCCAAGCTCAAGATAAATACATTGATACGCGAACTTGATGTTTGCATAGCCAAGCTTGCAGACTAGTTGGCACCAATATTATGGAGGAGAAGCTCAAAATAAAGCTTTCCATAGCGGATAGGGTATATCCATTAACGATAGATCCAAAACAGGAGGAAGGATTGCGGAAAGCGGCCAAGAATATAGAGAACTTGGCCAAAAAATTTGAGCAAAATTATGCGGTGAGGGACAAGCAAGATGTTCTTGCAATGTGTGCCTTACAGTTTGCCTCCAAAATTGAGCAAAGTGGAATAGACCGTTCGGAAAATACCAAAGCGGTACTCG
>JBCCUY010000451.1:0-2623 GCA_039196145.1 Bacteroidota bacterium | reverse complement strand
TGAGTACAGTTTTTTTCATCATTTCTAGTTTTGGGTGAATTTCAAAAATAAATGTTTTCACACCTGCTTCCAAAATTCTTTTGTTATGTAATAACGTTACTTATTTTTGTTTCGTATTTCGGAATTGGCTCTCAGCCGAAGAATAGCGTTAAATTAACATTGCGACTCTCCTTCAAAAATCCAATCCGGTTCTAAAAGACAAAAACTATACCGAAAAATGGAAATTCCATCAAAATATGAGCCCAAAAGGGTTGAAAAACAGTGGTACGATTACTGGAAAAAACATGATTTTTTTAGTTCAAAACCTGATGATAGGGAACCCTATACCATAGTAATACCCCCTCCAAACGTAACAGGAGTGCTGCATATGGGCCATATGCTCAATAACACCATTCAAGATGTACTTATTCGAAGGGCGCGCCTTTTGGGGAAAAATGCCTGTTGGGTACCTGGATCGGACCATGCCGCTATTGCAACGGAAGCCAAAGTGGTTGCAAAATTAAAGGCCGAAGGTATTGAAAAGAGTGATATCACTCGAGAGGAATTCATAAAACACGTGTGGGACTGGACCCGTGAATATGGGGGCGTTATTTTCAAACAGTTAGAGCGTTTGGGCTGTTCTTTGGACTGGAAACGCAAGAAGTTTACCATGGATGACGATATGTCAGCCTCCGTAATCAAGGTTTTTGTGGATTTGTACGAAAAAGGGCTGATTTACAGGGGCTATCGTATGGTAAATTGGGACCCTCAGGCCAAAACGACCCTGTCAGACGAAGAAGTAATCTATGAAGAAAGACAGGGAAACCTCTATTACCTGGCCTATGCGATCGAAGGTTCCGATGAAAAAGTCACCATAGCCACCACAAGACCGGAGACCATTTTAGGGGATACCGCTATTTGTATCAACCCCAATGATGAAAGATACAAGCATCTAAAAGGAAAAAAAGCCATCGTTCCTATCTGCAATAGGGTCATACCCATTATTGAAGACGATTATGTCGACGTGGAATTTGGTACTGGGTGTTTAAAGGTCACCCCTGCCCACGACGAAAACGACAAAAACCTTGGGGATAAACATAATTTAGAGGTGGTTGATATTTTCAACGAAGACGCAACCTTGAATTCATATGGACTGCATTATGAGGGAAAAGATCGATTTGTTGTTCGTAAAGAAATCTCCACAGAGTTGGAGGAAAAGGGGTTTTTGGTAAAAACTGAGCAGCACACCAATAAAGTGGGCACTTCGGAGCGTACCACGGCCGTCATTGAACCCAGATTATCGGATCAGTGGTTCTTGAAAATGGATGGTTTGGCAAAACCGGCCCTAGAAGGGGTTTTAAAGACAAATGATATCAAATTGCACCCCAAAAAGTTTGAAAATACCTATCGCCATTGGATGGAGAATATTAGGGATTGGAATATTTCGCGTCAATTATGGTGGGGTCAGCAAATACCCGCATATTATTATGGAGATGGTAAGGAAGATTTTGTGGTTGCTGAAACCAAGGAAGCGGCCCTAGAAAAAGCCCAATCCCAGAACCCGAAACTACAAGCATCGGATTTACGGCAGGATCCGGATGTTCTGGATACCTGGTTTTCCTCCTGGTTATGGCCTATCAGTGTTTTTGGAGGAATTTTGGATCCGGATAATGAGGAAATCAATTACTATTATCCAACAAGCGACCTGATCACAGGACCAGATATCCTGTTTTTTTGGGTAGCTCGAATGATTGTATCGGGGTACGAATACCAAGGAAAACGTCCTTTTGAAAACGTATATCTAACTGGCTTGGTTAGGGATAAACAACGTCGGAAAATGTCTAAATCCCTTGGAAATTCGCCCGATGCCCTTCAGTTGATCGAGGATTTTGGTGCAGACGGGGTTCGTGTGGGACTTTTATTAAGTTCGCCAGCGGGAAATGACCTGTTGTTTGATGAATCACTATGTCAGCAAGGGAAAAACTTTGCCAATAAAATATGGAATGCCTTCCGATTGGTGAAAGGCTGGGAAATAGCCGATATTCCACAACCAGAAGCGGCGAAAATTGGTATTGAATGGTACACGGCGAGGTTCAACCAGGTTTTGGCCGAGATTGAGGACCATTTCTCAAAATACCGTATTTCAGATGCCTTAATGGCCATTTATAAGTTGGTGTGGGACGATTTCTGTTCGTGGTTGCTGGAAATTGTAAAGCCGGCTTATCAAAAGCCTATTGATAAAACAACGTTCGAGGCCGTAATCCACTTGTTTGAGCAGAACCTTAAGATTTTGCATCCGTTTATGCCGTTTTTGTCCGAAGAAGTTTGGCAGCACATTGCTGGAAGGACTCCGGAAGAAGCCTTGATTGTGGCTTCTTGGCCCAAAATTGAGCGTGTGGATGATGACTTGATTGTTGCTTTCGATTTTGCCACAGAGGTTATTTCCGGGGTGCGTACTATCCGAAAAGAAAAAAATATTCCCCAAAAGGAACCCTTGGAGCTTTCGGTACTGAATAGCGAGGGTGTGAGTAGTCAAATGAATGCCGTCATTACCAAGTTGGCCAATGTTTCCCAGTTGCAGTCGGTGGAATCCGGTTTGGATGGGGCCCTTAGTTTTAGGGTAAAGAGCAATGAATATTTTATT
>JBCCUY010000450.1:0-2623 GCA_039196145.1 Bacteroidota bacterium | reverse complement strand
CTGCAAAAGTAACAAAATTTGTTAAACGGCTTCTTTAGGGTAGCAGCTATAATATTTTGTTACGGTTTTGGATAAAGCCTTTAGGCTAAGTTGATCCGATTCCTTTAAAACATCTGTCACCTTTCCGTTCTTTTTTAATATACGGATGGCTTGATGGTTTTGGCTGTAGGCTTTGTTGGAAATCTCTCCTGCAAAAACAAAGTTTTGGACCTCATCCAGCCTCAAACCCTGTTCGGCCATGGCCAAATGTATACGTTCCTCAGTTTTTTCTTGGGACAATGGCTTATTCTTGATTTTAACATGAAGCAGATTTCTATTGAGTACCATTTGACTCAATTTGGACAGAATCACATCTTCATGATGCTGCCATTCTTTTATGGCCGATAGCACATCCACATCATCCAATTCCGCAAAACGGGACAATACCTGATCATCTATTTCTATTGGACTGGTTTGCTCCAGAAAGTATAAGAGCGCCTTGCTGGCAGGTAGATTGTTACCCGCAGTAATTAGTTTTCTTGCCCTTTGCATGATCCTTATCAACATTTGTTCTGCTCCCAAACTGGTTTTATGCAGGTACACCTGCCAGTACATAAACCTTCGTGCCATCAGAAACTTTTCTACCGCATAAATACCTTTCTCCTCTACAACCAAGTGTCCGTCCACAACATTGAGCATGGAGATCAGACGCTCCGAGTTGATGTTTCCCTCGGTTACACCGGAATAAAAACTATCCCTTTTTAAATAATCCAATCGATCCATATCCAGCTGACTAGAAACCAATTGATTAAGGAAAGGTTTCGGGTACTCGCCCTTAAAAATGGAAATCGCCATGGTCAGTCCCCCGTTAAATTCTTTGTTTAGGCTGCCCATAAATTCAAGGGAAATCCTTTCGTGATTGCATTCTGGAACCATAAATCCCTCAAGGGCATGTGAGAACGGTCCGTGACCAATATCGTGCAGTAAAATAGCACATAGCAATCCTGTTTCTTCCTCAGCTGAGATTTCAACCTGTTTCAACCGTAGGGTTTGGATGGCCTTGGTCATCAAGTGCATACTCCCAAGAGCATGATGGAACCTGGTGTGGTGCGCACCGGGATAGACCAGATAGGACATCCCCATTTGCGAAATCCGCCTTAGGCGTTGGAAGTACGGATGGCCTATTAGATTAAAAATAAGTTCATTTGGAGTTCCAATAAAACCGTAAATTGGATCGTTAAAGACTTTAAGCTTATTGGTTTGTGCCAAGGGCATTGAGTTTAATTCTGCAAAGATAACCACTATATGAACAAGATTACCATTCTTTGGGTCGATGACGAGATAGACCTATTGAAACCCCATATACTTTTTCTTGAGAAAAAAGGCTACAAAGTTGTTACCAGTCAGAGTGGCCAGGATGCACTGGAAGAGATTAAACGCACCTTTTTTGATATTGTTTTTTTGGATGAGAACATGCCCGGTATTTCGGGCCTTGAAACTTTGAATGAAATCAAGAAACTGGATTCTTCCATCCCTGTGGTCATGATTACCAAAAGTGAAGAAGAATATATTATGGATGAAGCTATTGGTTCCAAAATAGCCGACTACCTTATTAAACCGGTGAATCCAAATCAAATTCTGTTGTCCCTAAAAAAGAGTTTGGACAATTCCCGTTTGGTGTCCGAAAAAACCACGGCCAATTACCAACAGGAATTCCGGAAAATAGCTATGGACCTCTCTATGGTGAACAGCTATGAAGAATGGGAGGAACTATACAAGAAACTGATTTATTGGGAACTGCAACTGGAAGAGATCGAGGACACTGGTATGTTCGAGATTTTGGAATCACAAAAGGTTGAGGCCAATTCGCAGTTCAGCAAGTTTGTGGATAACCATTACCAGGGCTGGTTCCAAGGAGAAGATGGCCCCACGATGTCGCATACCCTCTTCCGAAAGAATATTCAACCGGAACTGGAAGGCAACAAAACCTTATTGGTGGTTATTGATAATCTCAGATACGATCAATGGCTGGCCTTTGAAGAAACACTTGCGGTCCATTATAAAAAGAAACTGGAATCTTCATACTACAGTATTCTCCCCACCGCAACGCAGTATGCCCGAAATGCAATCTTCTCAGGACTAATGCCATCGGATATGGAAAAAAAATATCCGGATTGGTGGAAGAACGATACGGACGAAGGCGGAAAAAACCTGTTTGAAGCCGAGTTTCTCGGCGAGCAATTAAAGCGGTTGGGGCTAGACCTAAAATGGGAGTACCATAAAATAAGTAATCTGCGACAGGGCAGGCAGCTAGCTCAAAATTTTAAATCCCAACACCAAAACGACCTTACCGTTCTGGTCTACAATTTTGTGGATATGCTTTCGCATGCCAAAACCGAAATGGAGGTAATCAAGGAATTGGCCTCCAATGATAAGGCGTACCGGTCACTTACCCTCAGTTGGTTTAAAAATTCACCCCTATTGGATATTATCCAACAGGCACAAAACTTGGGAATGAAGTTGATTCTGACCACAGATCATGGAACCATCAATGTAAAGCAGCCTTCCAAAGTGATAGGTGATCGGGAAACCAGTTTGAACCTTCGCTACAAAACCGGGAGAAGTCTTACTTATAATAAGAAGG
>JBCCUY010000449.1:0-2655 GCA_039196145.1 Bacteroidota bacterium | reverse complement strand
TTTAAAAATAAGTAGTAGCGATAAATCAGATTTCTTTGGTATAAATTGAAATGTATGATTTATCTTTATGTACTTTAAAAAGCCGGTGTAGCTCAGGGGTAGAGCGTTTCCTTGGTAAGGAAGAGGTCACGGGTTCAAATCCCGTCATTGGCTCAAAAACGATTTGTACACTAATATAAACTAAGATTAAAATCATTTAAAATGGCAAAGGAAACTTTTGATCGTTCCAAACCGCACTTAAATATTGGTACTATTGGACACGTGGATCACGGTAAAACTACGTTGACCGCTGCTATTACTACCGTATTGGCAAATGCGGGCTTGTCAGAGCTTAGAAGCTTTGACTCTATCGATAATGCTCCTGAGGAAAAGGAAAGGGGTATTACCATCAACACTTCTCACGTTGAGTATCAAACACAAAACCGTCACTACGCACACGTTGACTGTCCTGGTCACGCGGATTACGTAAAGAACATGGTTACTGGTGCTGCTCAAATGGACGGTGCTATCTTGGTTGTTGCGGCAACTGATGGACCTATGCCACAAACTCGTGAGCACATCCTTCTTGGTCGTCAGGTAGGTATTCCAAGAATCGTTGTCTTCTTGAACAAAGTTGACATGGTTGATGATGAGGAGCTTTTAGAACTTGTTGAGATGGAAGTAAGGGAATTGCTTTCTTTCTATGAGTACGATGGTGACAACGGACCCGTTATTTCTGGTTCTGCTCTAGGTGCTCTTAACGGTGAGCAAAAATGGGTAGATACCGTTATGGAGCTCATGGCTGCTGTTGATGATTGGATCGAACTTCCAAAGAGAGACGTTGATAAGGATTTCTTGATGCCTGTTGAAGATGTATTCACCATTACTGGTCGTGGTACTGTTGCTACAGGACGTATCGAAACTGGTGTTGCTAACACAGGTGATGCAGTGGATATCATTGGTATGGGTGCTGAGAAATTGGCTTCCACTATTACTGGTGTTGAGATGTTCCGTAAGATTTTGGATAGAGGTGAAGCTGGTGATAACGTAGGTATCCTTTTGAGAGGTATTGAAAAATCCGATATCAAAAGAGGTATGGTAATCTGTAAGCCAGGTTCCGTTAAGCCGCACGCGAAGTTCAAAGCTGAGGTTTATATCCTTAAGAAAGAAGAAGGTGGACGTCACACGCCATTCCACAACAACTACCGTCCTCAGTTCTATGTAAGAACAACAGACGTAACAGGAAACATTGGTCTTCCTGATGGAGTTGAAATGGTTATGCCTGGTGATAACTTGACCATCAACGTTGATTTGATCCAGCCTATCGCCTTGAGCGTAGGTCTGCGTTTCGCTATCCGTGAAGGTGGTAGAACTGTAGGTGCCGGTCAGGTTACTGAGATTCTAGATTAAATCTTTTTACAATAAATAGTACACTAAAGGGTGTTCCGCTTTTGCGGAATACCTTTCAGTGTAAATATAAACGGGTGTAGCTCAGTTGGTAGAGCACTGGTCTCCAAAACCAGGTGTCGGGAGTTCGAGTCTCTCCTCCCGTGCAAAGTAGAAAAGACGATAAGCATGTTGAGACGAGAAGTTCATCCTGAGCGAAGCTGAAGGAAGTCTCTCTTCCAGTGCAGAGATAATACAAATAATTATGTTCACTTACGTTAAGGAATCCTTTGAAGAATTAAAGAGCAATGTTACGTGGCTTAACAGGGAAAGAGCTTCCAACCTTATGGTGGTTGTAGCGGTTTTTTCCATCTTGTTTGCATTGGCCACCTGGGGTGTGGATTCCCTGTTTAGCAAGTTGATCCGTTTGTATTTTGATAACGTAATAGGATAATTGGGTATGTCTGAGGTTCTGGAGAAAAAATGGTATGTGGTAAGGGCGGTCAGTGGCCAAGAGAATAAAATCAAGGGCTACATTGAAAGTGAGGTAGAGCGCAATGGTTTTGGCGATTACCTGGAAGAAGTTCTTGTCCCGACCGAAAAAGTGGTTCAGATCCGGAACGGAAAAAAAATCAATAAAGAAAGGGTTTACTTTCCGGGATATATAATGATAAAGGCCAATTTAGGTGGGGAAATGGTGCATATCATTCGCTCCATAACCAACGTAATTGGCTTCTTGGGCGAAACCAAGGGCGGTGATCCTGTTCCGTTAAGAAAAACAGAAGTAAACCGTATGCTGGGGAAAGTGGATGAGTTGGCCGTGAACACGGACAACGTTGCGATTCCATTTGTGTTGGGTGAAACGGTAAAGGTTATTGATGGTCCTTTCAACGGGTTCAATGGAACTGTTGAAAAAATCAATGAAGAAAAGCGTAAGCTGGAGGTTATGGTGAAAATTTTTGGAAGAAAAACGCCATTGGAACTGAGCTATATGCAAGTAGAGAAAGTATAGATTCAAGATGGAAAGAATCAAGATGCAAGACGGGAAACGGTCTTGATTCTTGGATTCAAAAATCTTGACTCTCAAAAGAGAATAATAGAGCTGTTACATATATAAAGTTGTGTTGCTTCCAATTGACACACTTTCATTTTAATTAAAAACAATGGCAAAAGAAGTAGATAAGGTAGTTAAATTACAAGTTAGGGGAGGTGCTGCGAATCCATCGCCACCGGTTGGACCCGCCTTAGGTGCTGCTGGTGTTAACATTATGGAGTTCTGTAAGCAGTTTA
>JBCCUY010000448.1:0-2655 GCA_039196145.1 Bacteroidota bacterium | reverse complement strand
TTGGATATTTAGCCATTACCCTTGAACATAATCTAAAGATTGATAAGCTTATCCCGGCCTTGGCCATGATGGCTGTGCTTTGGGCGTTAATGGCTTTTGGAATTGATGGGTTTACCACGTGGTTTGATTCTGGTAAGCATGCTCTTATGGACAATTTTGGAGATTTGGGCCATGAGGATAAAATGCACATGCTAGAGGAGACCTTATTGCATCATTTGGGGAAAACCTCTGAAATTCTGGTATTTCTTTTAGGAGCCATGACCATTGTGGAAATCATTGATTATTTTGATGGTTTCGCCACTATTAAATCTTATGTAAAGACAAGAAGTAAAAGAAAAATCCTTTGGATTTTTGCCTTTTTAGCTTTCATCCTTTCTGCTATTATAGATAACCTTACCGCTACCATTGTTTTGGTTTCCATTTTGCAAAAGGTAGTAAGGGATCGAAATGTGAGAATCTGGTATGCAGGTCTTATCATTATCGCCGCCAATGCTGGAGGGGCTTGGTCTCCAATTGGAGATGTGACCACAACTATGTTATGGATTGGCAATAAGGTGACAACTGCAAAACTAATTGGCTATCTATTGGTGCCTTCTTTAGTGTGTATGCTTGTTCCTACCTTTATCGCTTCATTTTTGGAGCCGTTTAAGGGAGAGATAGACTTGGAGGAGAATCCACCGGCAAAGTCGAAATTTGGAGCTACAATGTTGTATTTGGGCTTGGGCGCCATTGTCTTTGTGCCGATTTTTAAAA
This sequence comes from Bacteroidota bacterium, assembly GCA_039196145.1. Classification (GTDB taxonomy): domain Bacteria; phylum Bacteroidota; class Bacteroidia; order Flavobacteriales; family Flavobacteriaceae; genus Flagellimonas. Next base: position 1,902 of record JBCCUY010000448.1, on the reverse strand, counting down.
CCATAACACACTTACCGCCTTATGTGGGAATGATGTTGTCTTTGGCAGTGGTGGCCACTTTCGCTGAAATTTATAGTAATTCCAAGATTACCATATCATCTGTGGATCCAGAGAGTGATGCTGGTTCTCATCACAGTCCTGTGCACAGTGCGTTGACCAAAATTGAATTGCCGAGTATTCTTTTCTTCCTCGGTATTTTGATGGCTGTTGCGGCCCTTGAATCCTTAGGACTTCTCTTCAATTTTGCAGAAAACCTAAAACAGGGCATCGGCTTGTTGGGTACGGAAATTCCGGGAACAGAAGTGTCCGACCTTGTGGTTATTATTCTGGGAATAGGTTCCGCAATCATTGACAATGTTCCGCTGGTGGCTGCCAGTTTGGGCATGTTCTCAGAGCCAATTGACAACCCGTTATGGCACTTTATTGCTTATTCGGCAGGAACCGGGGGGAGTATGTTGATCATAGGCTCCGCAGCGGGAGTAGTGGCTATGGGAATGGAAAAAATCGACTTCTTTTGGTATCTGCGAAAAATCGCTTGGTTGGCTTTTATCGGTTTTATTGCAGGAGCCATCTGTTTCGTTATCATGCGATATTTTTTCTGAAAAATACTTTAGGTCAAAAATCTCCGTTATTATTGCAACTTAAATTGGGGATTTTATATGACTATTTTTCAAGATTTGGAGGAAGGGACCGATTTAGCAGCATCTATTTCGGAAGAAAAAACCCTTTCTGTTATTGACTTAATTGTCAATGGGGGAACAGGAAGTATTGTAATTATAATGGTACTTTTTGTACTACTTTTTGTAGCGCTCTACATTTATTTCGAACGGATTTTTGCCATAAAGGCGGCGTCTAAAATTGACAAAAACTTTATGAATCAGATTCGTGACCACGTCATGAATGGTAAACTGGATGCAGCAAAACTACTTTGCGCCCAAACCGATTCTCCAGTTGCCCGCTTAACAGAAAAAGGCGTTTCCAGAATTGGTAAGCCGTTGGATGATATCAACACGGCCATTGAAAATGCCGGTACGCTTGAGGTGTACAAACTGGAGAAAAATGTAAGTGTTTTGGCAACAGTCGCCGGAGCCGCTCCAATGATTGGGTTTCTTGGTACCGTGATTGGAATGATCTTAGCTTTCCATGAGATGGCGAGTAGTGGCGGACAGGCGGAAATGGGGTCTTTGGCATCGGGGATTTATACAGCGATGACAACTACAGTTGCTGGATTGGTAGTAGGTATTATAGCTTACATTGGATACAATCACTTGGTGAACCGTACCGATAAGGTAGTCCACAAAATGGAAGCCAATGCAGTTGAGTTTTTGGACTTGTTGAATGAACCTATCTAATCGTTTGGCATGAAATTGAAGGGAAGAAATAAGGTAAGTCCTGAATTTAGCATGTCGTCCATGACAGACATCGTGTTTTTGTTGTTGGTATTCTTCATGCTAACTTCAAACGCACCGAATGCTTTGGATTTATTGTTGCCAAAGGCTAAAGGCAAATCAACAAATACACAGAATGTTTCCGTAACCATCAATAAGGATTTGGAATATTATGTGAACAACGAACAGATTAGTGCAGAATACATTGAAATTGAATTAAAAAAGGCACTTGAAGGACAAGAAAAGCCTACTATCATTCTAAGGGCGGAACAAAGCGTGGCCATAAAAGAAGCGGTCAATGTGATGGATATCGCCAACAGAAACAATTACAAGGTTATCTTGGCTGTGCGGCCAAAATAATGTCATTTTTAGATACGAGACACAAGAAAAAATCCTTTACACTTACAACATTGTTGCTAAGTGCGCTCCTGTTATTGCTTTTCTACATTGGTCTTACCTATTTGGACCCACCCATTGAAAATGGAATTGCCGTCAACTTTGGCACCATGGATTT
>JBCCUY010000447.1:0-2655 GCA_039196145.1 Bacteroidota bacterium | reverse complement strand
TCGGAAATCGAGGATTTTGATAGAGTGCCAAACTTCGATGATGGCCATAGAAAGACTTTTTTTAGTGTTTCCTCATTCGAACAATACAGGGACCATTTCAGAAAGGCGTCCACCCTTGTAGCCTTTATACTACTCAAGGGATATTTCCAATTCAGTGGCAGATTCTACCAAGTCAAGGATTTCCGCCCCGATGATATTCAATATGTATCGGATTTACTTGAACTTGATGATATGGCCAACTTAGAGGGATACCCTCGCAATACGTTCTCAAGGCAAAAAAGGATAATAGCAAAGAGCCTTGGCATCAAGCTGTTCCCTGATTGGAAGAGTCAATTTGAAAAAGAAGTAGATGGTTTGGTAAAGACGGCCTTGAAGCCGAAGCAGATTATAAAAGTTCTTGTAAGAATCTGTCAGGAGAAAAGGATAGAAGTACCCAGATACCATATTTTCGCACAGGAGATATCGACATCAATCCGAAAACTGGAAAATGAATTAGTTAGAAGTGTTGATGAAAGCCTAAATGATGAACAGAAAAGTAAAATTGATGCTATTTTGGAAATGGGCAAATCCCAAGACAGACCCATATCCCCGTCAAATCCTTATCTGGTTACCACAATAAAGACACCAGAACAAGAGATTGCCCCAAGAAAAATCAGGGAAAGCTTAAATGATTTTTTATTGGTGTCGGATCTATACGTTGAATTTAAGAATACACTTGATAAAATAGACCTGTCCGATAAGCTTTTGAATTATTACGCCGTTTGGTTAATAAAATCAAGTCATGTCAAATTCCTTTCCCTAAAAGAACCCTCAAAAAAACATCTTTACTTTCTGGCATTTATCGTTTACCAATATCGCATAAGACAGGACTTATTTGTGGATACACTGCTGAAATTGGTTCAAAAATTCGAAAACGAGGTGGAAAAGTCTATTACAGAGGATTTCCTGAAACAAAGACCAGTAAAAATCAAGCAAGCCCAAAAAATCATCAACATGGTCAGATCACTATCGGACTATGTCGAGCATATACGGGGCGTGGTTTTCTCCAAATCCCAAACCGATAGTGAAAAGGTAAATCAAATACAAAGAGTTTTTTCGCAGATTGACAACTCCAAAGGGGATAGACAGGCCCAAAGGAAGAGAATAGAAGAGGAATTGGAGAAACTTCAGTCATCACTTTCATCCGGCTTAAAGGAACAAATGATGTACGAAAAGTTTTTGGCAGGATATAGACGAATACAAAATAGGGTTGCCGGAATCGCAAGGGTTCTTGATTTTAATTTCTCCACCTCCAATAGTGATCTATGTGAGGCGATACAATTTTTCAAATCCCATGAGCAAGCCGGAAACATTAAAAAATTGCCCACGTCATTTCTTGATCAAAAAAGCAAAACTACCTTGAAGACGTATACCGGCTCCGAATGGAAATTATGGAAAGTTCTTCTTTTCATCCAAATTAAGGAACATATCAAGTCGGGGTCGTTGAATTTGTGCAGTTCCGAACGGTATAGGGCAGTTGAGGAGTATTTGATTTCACAGGAAAGATGGGATTCCAATAGGATAGGTTTGCTCGAACGTGCAGATTTACCCTTTGAAATTGATGCTGATGACTTCTTAAACAGAATGTCGAAGATCCTGCACAACCAATATGTGAGAACCAACAAGAATGTGGACAAAAACGAGTTCATTAGCTTTACTTCATCCGGAGCTACCAGGATTAGCACTCCAAAGGAAGATAAGAAGGAAGAGAGTGGAGGCCTATTGCGATTTTTGGAAGATGAAAGTGGTGGAGTAATTCCTTTGCCCATTGTGCTTTCAGAAGTGAATTCGACATCTAAGTTTCTTGAATGTTTTTCTCATTTTGCGCAAAAAGGTCATAAAAGAAGGCCTTCGACTAAAGCATTTTATGCGGCCATTATCGCTTTTGGATGTAATATCGGTATTGGAAGGATGGCCAAAATATCAAACGGGATATCCGTGGATAATCTTAACCATTTAGTTAAATGGTATTTCAGCAAGGAGAACCTTGATGCCGCAAATGGAAAAATCAATTCCGTAGTAGATCAAATGTCTTTACCAAAGATTTATAAAAAGAATATTGACGAAAATCACACTTCCAGCGATGGTCAAAAGTTTAGCGTAGTTGTGCCATCTATTCATGCTAATTACTCTTTCAAGTACTTTGGCTCGGGTAAAGGTATAAGTGCTTACAGTTTTATCGATGAAACCAACAGGTTATTCTACAATACCGTAATAAGCTCGTCCGAAAGGGAGGCAGCTTATGTAATTGATGGTCTAATGCACAATGAAGACGTCGAGAGCAGTATCCATTCGACGGACACTCATGGGTATAGCGAAATTATTTTTGCGATAACCAGCGGTATCGGGGTTTTCTTCGCCCCAAGAATCAAAAACTTCAAGAGCCAAATGAAATATACCTTTAAGGACAACCCAAAGCGTATGTACGAAAAGATGGACTTTAAGGTTGCTCCAACAGTTTCGAATTATATAGACCCAAAGATTATCACGGAGCAAGGGATGTTGTTTGGAATACGAACTTAATCTCTTCAATATTCTGGAGGCCGTTATTTCCCTTAGCTTTATTGTTACCATTAAGCGAAGGACATTATCCCATTGCTCCGTGATAATCTTTGG
>JBCCUY010000446.1:0-2667 GCA_039196145.1 Bacteroidota bacterium | reverse complement strand
GTTTTATCAAATATTGCTTACCTATTAGAATACTTACGATTCCAACGCTAAGCAACAGTACCAAGCTAATCAGGAAGATTTTTGTCCTAAAAAAGGATTTAAACAATAGTTTAATCATTTAGATAGCTTTTAAATTGGTTGATAATCGTAGGAGTCCCAGTATGGCTAAAACACTCCAAAGTCCAAGTGCCAAAAGTGATATCGTTTCATTTTGGACTACCTGTGACAACTTTAAAAAGCGATATTCAAACGGAGGGAATTCTTTCCAATACGTATTTGAAATTTTATTGGGCCCAGCCTTCCCCCGGTTGGGAATCAAATCCATTTGTAGATGATTCATTTCCTGGGCCAAATGGAATCGATATGCCTCCGCCTTTTCTTTAAAGTGTAGAAAAGACTTGAAATCCGTCCCGGAAAAGGCCATAGATAAGTTTTTAATTGCCGTATACGGATTTATAAAGGCGGATAAACGCTCAACATTGTTTTGCTTATTATAAACATCGTAGAGCCCATATTGATGCTTTAAGTAGACTTTGGTGCTTAGGTCTTCACCTTTCGCCATAATAAATCCACTATAGTTAAAAGGTAGGTCTTCCACTTTTTCCACTTGATGTGCCAAAAGCACAGAATCCCTTAAAGCCTTGAAATGGGGGTCATCTGGATTATGACTGTCCCCAAGTTTTTTTAGGTCGTGCTCCACGGCTGTTTCCATCTCAATCTTAGATGGTGTGGGATACAGATAGTACCCAACTGCCTGAAGGGATTTTGGTAGAATTATTACGAACAATAACCAAATACCCAATAGTTTCACCAAGGCTCCTTTGGCTGTTTTGCTAAAAGCCGAAACCAATATGGTGATAGCGCTTAAAACCCCGAAGAAAATCCAATAGGCCAGCAACAATATCAAATATCTGGAGAAACTGCTAGTATGCTGTACCTCATGTTCCTCCATAACGACGAAAAATAGAAGTACGGCAAAAACTGTCATTAGAAAAACCAATGATAGACTCCATAGTCCCAACCACTTGCCAAATACAATTTCCTTTCTGGTAATGCCTTGCCCTATCAATAGTTTTAAGGTCCCACTTTCCCGTTCTCCCGAGATCGTAGCAAAACCCAAATAGAAAATTAGTAAGGGGACAATTACCTTGAGCAGCATGGCCAAGCTTACTTCTCCAAAACGAAGGAGACCAGTAGACATGCTGGCTTCTGAAAAGTTCACTGTGTTTTGTTTATGGGCCTCCAAAAAAACAGCATTTCCTACAAAATTTTCCATTCCCAGGTCAAATACACTTAACACGTGTTTTAACCGTAAAGCGAAAGAGCCGTAGTGCGCCATTCTGTGGGGGTGCTTGTCTGGGTTGCTCTCCCAACTGTCCCTTACCTCGTCCTGAATTAAATCTCGAGTAAAGTTCTGATCATGGTAATTTTGCCAGCCAGTATAGATAGAAAAGGTTAGCAATAGCCCCAATAAAATTGAGGCTAGCTGCATTACCCTTGATCTAAAGGCATCAATCCATAACTGACGAGCCAATAAATAGACTACTTTTTTACGCATGCTTAAAACTTATAAGTAGCATTCAATAAGACATTCCTTGGTGCACCAGGACCTAACCTGGACGGATTAAGACCACCTATCCAGTAGGTTTTGTCAAATAAATTATTTGCTTTTAAAGTCAACTGGATACCTGTGTTATTTGGTTTATAATATACAGCAGCATCAAACACGGTATAATTTGGCAATAATACCCTGTCGGAATCGTAAGTAGGGTTGTACCATGTAAATCTTTCGTCAACATATTGGGCGCCTAAACCAATTCCAATGCCTTTTAAAGTTTCATTGACAAAATCATATCTCGTCCAAAAATTTGCATTGTGCTTTGGAGCTCCTCCAATACGTTCTCCTATAAATTCTTCAATGGCATCTTCTACAATTTCTGCATCGTTAAAACCGTAAGACGCAATTAATTGAAAGTTTGGCGACACATACCCAGAGATATCCATCTCAAAACCTCTACTACGCTGCTCACCTCTTGTTGTTAAACTTTCTAGATCATACGTATCCCCAAGAAGGATGTTTTTCTGGGTTATTTCAAAAATGGCCAAGTTGGCGAACACTTTTCCGTTCATAAATTCGCCTTTAAAACCAACTTCCTTTAGGCTGCTTTCAAGCGGGTCAAATCTACCAGGAGAGGCTGCCCAAAAGAAGCCTTCTGCTGTGGGTGATAGCGATACGGTATTTGTGTGTGGCTGAAAGCCTTCCAAATACGTAGCGTAGGCACTAATGTCCTTGTTGATTTCATAGGTCAAACCTAATCTCGGAACCAAAGCATTGGTTTTAAATTCTTCTTCGTCACCTTCATAATCAAAAATATCCTTGAACCACTCGTATCTTAAATTAACCAAAGCAGAAAACTTTCCAATCTTGAATTGGTTTTGAATATATACACCATTACTGGTATTAAGATTGGCAGGGATTGTCAATTCGGCAAGGTTATACGCATTTGTGTTTCTGGCACCGTTGAAGGGGTCTTCGAGATTAAAATGAGTAACTGCAGGCACTGGCATGGTTACGCCATCTACAACCATCTGCTGAAAATTATCTGGATTGCTTGGGTCAAAATTAGACTGACCTCCACTGACTGTCAAATACCTTCTGGCGCGAAG
>JBCCUY010000445.1:0-2674 GCA_039196145.1 Bacteroidota bacterium | reverse complement strand
GCAAGGTTCCATACAAATCAACCGGGAATATGGCGGTACGGGTCTAGGCTTGACTATCGTGAAGAGCCTGCTAGGCTTGTTCGGAAGTAAAATTCATTTGGAAAGTGAATTGGGCCACGGAAGCTCATTCTTCTTTGAATTGGATTTGAAATGTGATTCCAATGCCTTGAATGAGGTCGCTTTTGAACTCAACCCCGAAGAATTCGACTTTAAGGGACTCCATGTTCTGGTAGTTGAGGATAACAAAATCAATCAGGTCATCACCAAGAAAATGTTGACCAAAAAGGAAATCACCTGTGACATAGCCAACAATGGCAACGAGGCCATTGATCTGGCCAGGGCCAACTCTTATAGTGCCATATTAATGGACATCCACATGCCCGGTATCAGCGGCGAGGAAGCTACCCGACAGATTCGTAAGTTTGACCAAGAAATTCCAATCATTGCCCTTACTGCAATTTCTTTGGACGATAGTTTGGACAGCTTCTACGAAGCAGGCTGCAACGACGTTGTTACCAAGCCTTTTAAACCGGAAGTTTTCTATCAAAAAATAGGGGAAAACATCTTCCGAAAAAAAATGGAGGGATTGGTTTAGAGCAGCGCCATAAGTCCTTTTTCCAAAACTGTGCGGTCGTCCTCTGAAAAGGCATGGGAGACCTCCAAGTAAAATAATTCATCCAATTTTCCTTCCAATCGAACAAAATCCTTCTCTGTGGTCAGGACTACCTCGTAACGCTTGAGGTTTTGAATCTGGGCTTCTGTGAAATCATGATGGTCTGGAAACTCAAGATGTTCAAACACCAGCCCATTTGCCTTGAGATACATCACCAACGGACTGGGATTGGCAATACCTGTAACAAGCGCAACTCCTCTATGTTTCAACTGTTCCAAGTCTCCTTTAGCACCTAAGGTGCCTTTGAGCTCTCCATATTCCAAGTAGCCAAAAAGAAGTTTTTGGTGTTTTCTAGGCTTTAGTTTTAGCTCAATATTAGCCTTTTCTCTGGCGGAAAGTTGATGTGGACATTTGGTGATAACTATTAAATCTGCTCGTCTGGATTCGCGTTTGCTATCCCTTAGGTTCCCTGTGGGAAGATACCAATCATCTACATATAACTTATCATAAGTGGTCAATAGGATTGCATAAGTCGATTTCACCTTTCTATGCTGAAAAGCATCGTCCAACAAAATAATATCTGGTTCCACCAGCTTTTGCAACTGGGAAATTCCATTCCGGCGATTCGCATCCACGGCAACATGAAGATGCGGAAACTTTCTATAAAGTTGATAGGGCTCGTCTCCCAACTCAGTCACGGTCGACGAAGGTTCGGCTAAAAGAAAACCTTTGGACTTTCGGCGATATCCCCTACTCAGGACGGCCACCTTATTACCTTTCAAAAGGCGAACCAAATACTCAATCATCGGTGTCTTGCCCGTACCCCCAACACTTAAATTACCAATACAAACAATAGGGGTGCTAAAGCTCCTGGAACTAAAAAAGCCTATATCGAACAGGTAATTTCTCAGATACACCACCAAGGCATAAAATAAAGAAAAGGGAAACGCAATTTTCCGAAGCAGCTGAAGCATAGGACGAAAATATAATATTTTATCTTTAGCCTACTTAATAATGACCAAATGACCGTAAAGGAAATAACAGATATACTTGAAGAACTTGCGCCACTTTCCCATGCCGAGGATTTTGACAATGTGGGCTTGTTGGTTGGGGACCCGAAACAAAAGGTTACTGGAGTTTTGGTGACCTTGGATACCTTGGAGAACGTGGTAGATGAGGCCATACAAAAAAGGCATAACCTCATTGTAAGCTTCCACCCCATCATCTTTAAGGGACTCAAAAAAATTACAGGAAGTACCTATGTGGAACGTGTGGTCCTAAAGGCCATAACCAATAACATTGCAATCTACAGTATGCATACAGCTCTGGATAACAGCAAAATGGGAGTGAACGCCAAAATTTGCGAAGTCTTGGGCATTCAAAATCCTCAAATCCTAATTCCGAAGTCTAACACTATTAAAAAATTGGTCACTTATGTACCGCTCAAGGAGGTGGAATCTGTAAAAAAAGCACTTTTAGCCGCTGGCGCTGGTGATGTGGGCAATTATAGCAATTGTAGCTTTAGTACAGAAGGTATTGGTAGTTTTATGCCGGGGGAAAACGCAAATCCCAGTTTGGGACAACAAGGTTCGATCCACTATGAAAATGAGGCCCAAATTCATGTAATTTATTCATTCGAAAGGGAAAAGGACGTCCTCAGCTCGCTTTTTAGTAGTCATCCTTATGAGGAAGTCGCTTATGAAATAACCACACTGGGCAACACAAATCAGGATATTGGAATGGGTATGATCGGTACTTTACCCGAGCCCCTGGATGAACAAAGTTTCTTGCTCCATGTAAAGGATAAAATGCATGCCTCGGTTATCAGGCATTCCGAGTTTTTGGGCAAAAAAGTTTTGAAAGTGGCTGTATTAGGGGGAAGTGGGGCTTTTGCCATTAGTGCCGCCAAAAAAGCAGGGGCCGATGTTTTGGTCACAGCGGATATTAAATACCATGAGTTTTATCAGGCCGAAAAACAACTCATAATAGCGGATATCGGGCACTTTGAAACTGAGCAATTTACAAAAGATTTATTGGTTGATTATCTTATCAAAAAAATTC
>JBCCUY010000444.1:0-2677 GCA_039196145.1 Bacteroidota bacterium | reverse complement strand
ATTACCGTTTCCTGTGACAATGTTCCTGTCGCGGCCATCTTGACCGCAACTGATAATTGTGACCCAAATATTTCTGTTGTGTTCGATGAGCAGATTACGGACACTGATAGCTGTGGTTCCAATTACACCATCACTAGGACATGGAGTGCAGCTGACTGTGCCGGAAATCCGGTTAGTCATACACAAGTAATTACGGTGGAAGATACCGAGGCTCCCCAATTCGTTGAAGCTTTACCGCAAAATATGACGGTGATGTGTAATGAGGTTCCGGATGCAGCCGTATTGACAGCTGTGGATAATTGTAGTGCAGATGTTTCGGTCAGTTTTGATGAGGTTATCACCAACAATTCAAACTGTGCAGACGGGTATACGGTAACCAGAACTTGGTCAACTATCGACTGTGCTGGAAATCCAAATATGCATACCCAAATTATCACTATTGCACCAACCGGTCCAATCATGGCGAGCGATTACGAGGAAGAAATTACATTGATCTGTGGTGATGAAATTCCAGAAGTACCACAACTTACCTTTACCGGTGGTTGCGGAAACTATCAGGTAGAATTCGCTGAGGAGACCACTACCTTGATGGACACAGAAGATTTCATGATCACAAGAACCTGGGATGTAACTGATTCTTGTGGTAACACTGCCTCCTTTGAACAGGTGATTTTTGTAATGCAACCGCAACCAGAAGAAGTTGAAATTACAATCTGTGTGGAAGATGATGCCATCGATCTTGTTAACTATCTTCCAGCTTCATTTGATACGAATGGCGTATTTGAAGTAGTAAGCGGAAATGTAGCCTTAGAAGGCAGCCTATTTAACCCTGCTAATTTGGAGGTAGGAGATTATTTAATCAGCTATAGCTCTACTGGAGGTACCTGTAAGTACTATGTTGACTTTATCATCTCCGTTAACAGTGATTGTGTTCCTTGTGGAAGGGATGAGATTGTGGTATCGAACGCGGTTACTGCCAATGGCGATAATATCAATGATCTGTTTACCATCACCGGTGTCGAATATTGTGATTATTCGTTTGACTTGATGATTTTCAACCGCTGGGGAGACAAGGTATACGAATCCAAGGACTACCAAAACGATTGGGGTGGTTTTGCTCCAAACAACGCCTTTGGTAATTCGGGAATGTTACCGTCAGGGACCTACTACTATATTATTAATGTAACGAATGCGGACATTAAGCCGTTAAATGGATATATCTACCTGGGAACAGGTGCAAACTAAGCAAACATAACTAGGAAAAAAGGTCAACAAATGTTGGCCTTTTTTTATGCCGATTAGGTGCATATTTCATAGACTAAAATCATTTTTATTTATAGGGCAAAGCTCGCATTTATCCAGAGAAAACAGCACTTCATCGACGAATGGGTTTCAGACCGATTATAAGAGTGCGTTGAACGGCTATATTACTGTTTAACATGGATTTGCGCTTGCTTTGTTAGTGAATTCAAACCCAAATTCCAGCCTGAGCAATTGGGCAAAACCTTAACCCTTATAACATGAAAGCTCTTAGCAAGTTTACCCTGTTTTTTTTGGTTCTCACGGGCACTACTTCAATGGCCCAACAGTTACCTCAATTTACGCAGTACATGTTCAATACCATATCCGTAAATCCGGCCTATGCAGGAAGTCGGGAAAGTATAAACATGACTGCCCTTCACCGTAACCAATGGGCTGGCCTGGATGGAAATCCAACCACCAGTACCTTTTCGTTCCACACCCCATTGAACAACGAACGCGTGGGCTTGGGACTTTCCTATATTACGGATCAACTGGGCTTCGAAAACACAAATTACGTTTACGGGGACTTTTCATATACCATACCTGTAAGTGCCATGGCACGATTATCTTTTGGACTTAAGGCTGGATTCACCAACTATAGATTGCAAAATCCAGATTTAAACGATCCTTTTTTCAATGCAAACTTTAACAGTTGGAAACCCAATTTTGGTGCGGGTGTGTATTTAAGTACGGATAGATGGTATGCCGGGATTTCCTCACCAAGAATATTGAACACGGACCTGAACGAGGGTGAGTTTGAAGCTTTGGAACGAAACAGTTACTATGCCATCGGTGGATTGGTGTTGGATTTGAGCCTGGACATCAAATTCCGTCCCGCGGTTATTACCAAGTTTACGAACGGTGCACCGTCTACCTATGACATTACCTCAAGTTTTCTATTCTACGAAAAAGTGTGGGTTGGGGCTTCATACAGATTCAATGATGCCTCCAATTTTGGTGCCTTTCTGGATTTTCAACTGTCCAAAGACATTAGAATAGGCTATGCTTATGATCTTCCCACTTCCACTATCAGACCATATACAGGCGGCACGCACGAGGCCATCCTGATCTTTGAACCAAGGTTATCAAAAAAGACCAATCTATACAAATCGCCTAGATATTTTTAAAGACCTATCCTATGAAACGTCATAGCATCACAACCTTCCTGTTCTTTGCCTTTTTTGGCGCGGTAACGCTTACTGCACAATCCACGGTTCAGAAAAGAGCAGACCAATTGTTCTACAAATTCGCTTACGCCAAAGCCATTCCTGAATACGAAAAAATGGTGACCGGAAGAAATTCCGTTCATGCCTTTCAACGTTTGGCAGAGTGCTACCTTATGCTTCGGGACTTTGAAAAATCGCTGCCTTATTTT
>JBCCUY010000443.1:0-2681 GCA_039196145.1 Bacteroidota bacterium | reverse complement strand
TTAGCCTCAAACACCTGTTTGGTGAAAGAGTCTAACTCAGAACCGTTGATACAGTCCGAATATTTATTTCCGTACGCCTTCATGTCTATTGAGCTTATTTTGTGCGTGTCAGATGGAGCTATTTGGGCAGAAAACGAGTTTAGGGACCATGCTCCAAGGGCAATGATAATAATCGAGAAAAAGAGGATAGCGGCCTTTTTCATAATCCTGTGGATTTTCTTCAAATAAAAGTAGTAATACCTGGCAAATTATTTACCTTTTTAAGGTATAAAATCAGTTTTTTTATTTATTTAAATACTTGATTATAAGCATGTTAAAATAACAAAGATTTATGTGTATTCCTTCTGATATAAAACCCTCTCCTTGATTATTTTTTTTCTGAATTTGCAAATGGAAAATTGCAGGCAAAGCACTAGTTTTGCCCTAGAATTTTTAAGGATTTCCTCCTTGGGGATGCGAAGTGGGATTCCTTGGTTAGAAAATGAAATGAAATGATGCAATTGCATATCGAAGATGAAACCAGCCCCTTAAAAGCGGTAATTTTGGGAACTGCTGAAAGTTGTGGACCCACTCCAAAACCGGAGGAAGCCTATGACCCCAAATCCCTAGAGCACATTTTGGCAGGAACATACCCGGTGGAACCGGATATGGTCCGGGAAATGGAGGCTTTTGCACATGTTTTTGAAAAATATGGGGTAGAGGTGTACCGACCTTCGGTTTTGAAGGATTGCAATCAGATTTTTTCCAGAGACATTGCTTTTGTTATCGAGGACCGAATTTTTCACTCAAATATCCTTCCCGATCGCGAAAGGGAATTTGAGGCCATACAACATGTACTGGACCAAATAGACCCATTAAAAATTGTCCGTCCGCCAGAAGAGGTTCATATAGAAGGTGGGGATGTCATGCCTTGGAACGACCACATCTTTGTAGGTACCTATACAGGGGAGGACTATCCGGATTATATTACCGCAAGGACCAATAAAGAGGCGGTGCAGTTTCTTAAGGAACAATTTCCAAATAAAACGGTAAAATCGTTCGAGTTGCGAAAATCCAATACCAATGCCAAGGATAATGCCCTTCATTTGGATTGCTGCTTTCAACCTGTGGGAAAGGATAAGGCCATTTTGCATAAAAATGGATTTTTGATAGAAGAAGAATATCAATGGTTGGTAGATTATTTTGGGCAAGAGAACATCTTTGAAATTACCAAAGACGAAATGTACCAGATGTTCAGCAATGTTTTTTCCATTTCCCCAGAAGTTATTGTCTCCGAACAGAATTTTACCCGACTTAATAATTGGCTGAGGGAGCAAGGTTTTATTGTGGAGGAAATTCCCTATGCCGAAATAGCCAAGCAAGAAGGACTGTTACGCTGCAGCACCATGCCTTTGATTAGGAGCTAAATGATATTCAACTAAAGGTAACTTGGTAAATTTTCGGTTAGCACAATATCAATAGGAAATAACCTTCTCTTGTCAACAGTTATGTTGTAAAGCAAATGATCTGAAAGGTGGTCAACACAAGCATGCCCTTGCATTTTTGGGTTTTGATTTAGGAGTATATTAATCGTGCCCTTCTTTAGCTGTTCTATATTTTTTGGGACCAAGTCGTATCCTATAACCTTAATTTCTGGGTGTCTTTGCAAACATTCCGAAAGTAAATGTGCCTTGGACGTGGTTACATAAACTCCTACAATATCTGACATGATCGAATCCAAATTCTCAGATATGTTATCGGATGAGAAGGAAATTGTATCAATTTCCAATTTGGAAATTCGTTCGTCAAAGTATGCTCTAAAACCTTTCTCCTTGTCATGTAGGTGAATGGCATGATCGGTATCAACGCCAATATGGGCAATGAGGACTTTCTGTTTTGGGCGATGGGCAATGAGGTTTTCCATAAGTTGAGCGGCCAGCCTGCCGCTCTTTTGATAATCCTGACCTACAAAAGTCATATAGTCAATCTCCTCGATTGGCGTATTAATCAAGCCCATAGGTATATTCAATGCTTCGGCCCTTGAAAACACCGATTTTAGCTCTTCGTAATAAATGGGGGCGATCAAAATCGCATTTGGAGTTGTCTGGAGCGCTTCCACCAATGTATTCGTAAAGCTTTCTTTACTCTTCAGATAGTTAAAATAGTTCAGCTCAATTCCAAACTGACTCCATTTATTGCCCGCTTCCTGAATTCCCTGGGCGCATTGATCCCAATAAATATCATGTTGATTATGTTCTGGTATCACAACGGCAATTGTAAGATCTTTGTGTCTTTTCAAAGACCTCGCAATTAGATTTGGCCGATAATCTATTTCTTTTAAAACTTTTTCTACTTTCTCCTTGGCCTTCACAGATACCTTACCTCTGTTGTTTACCACCCTATCGACGGTCCCTCTGGAAACCTGGGCTAGTTTGGCGATATCTTGGAGTGTATATTTTTTAGGATGCATGCAGGGGTCTAGTTGTTTAAGCCATTATATCGATTTCTTATAAAATGATGCCATACTTCCATAAGTCCTTAAATCCTTTGAATGCTAGGATATGTCAATGAATCCGATTATATGAGTCCAATGAATAGTATAGAGGTCTAATTAAGGACCAAAGTAGTAAAGTTGGAGTGCAATAGCAATAGATTAAAACCTAAAACACAACGTTATTTATAAATATTTTTCAATAAAATTG
>JBCCUY010000442.1:0-2686 GCA_039196145.1 Bacteroidota bacterium | reverse complement strand
TTTGGTATTAGAGCGGACCAATTCCCTGGATTTTGTAAAAATTACAGGGGACAGTATGAATATTGAGATTACCCAGCCTATTTTGGAGAGCATTTTCTTCAAGAACAGCCCACTGCACGATGGGGCGGCAGTCATCCAAGACAACTTTATTACGGCCACACGGGTAATTCTGCCCGTGTCCAATGACCGAAATATTCCGCTTCGTTTCGGACTTCGACATCGTGCTGCTGTTGGTATCACGGAAAAGACCGATGCTGTTTGTTTGGTGGTCAGTGAGGAGACCGGGGCCATTTCCTATATTAAAAATGGTGAATTTGTCCCGCACAAGGGTCTGGAGGAGCTTTCCAACCTTCTAAAAAAGGATTTGGAATAGATGGAATGTCTAAACTGCAATGCAGGGCTTCCGCAAGGCGCAAATTATTGTCCCTCCTGTGGGGCAAAAGTTGTTCGTGACAGGCTTACGCTTAAAACGGTTTGGAGTGACCTTAGTCTACAGGTGTTCAATCTGGACAATACGTTTTTACGCACTTTTCGTCATATGTTTTCCCAACCAGTACAAGTGGTGCTAAGTTATATCAAAGGAACACGGAAGCGCTATATAAATCCCGTGGGTTATTTTGCCGTGGCGGTTACGTTATCTGGGTTTATGCTCTTTATCCTTAGAGATGTGTATTCATTAAACCTGACCCAGAGTAGTTTTGCAGAACAAGACAGTCCGGATTTAGGCTTTATGTTTGATTACCAAGGATTCGTGTCCTACTTGGTCATGCCTGTTTACGCGTTCATGACCTGGCTTTTGTTCAAAGGGAAGAATACGTTCAACTATACCGAACATTTGGTTGCCAATGCCTACATTTTTGGTCAAACCTCTTTTATTCAAGTCGCAACCTATCTGGTCGTACTCGGTTTGTTCCCAATAAAATTTGACATTTTCAATTTTGGATATTTGCTCTTTGTGCTTGTGTACCAATTTTGGATTTTGGGACGAATGCATAAAGCCAGTTTTTGGGGCTCCTTTTGGCGTGGTTTTGTATACATGGTGTTTTTGCTCATCTTGATGGGAATTATAGGCACCGTTGCGATAACTATCGTTCTTTTGACGGGACAAGCTTCATTGGAAGATTTTAGACCGAATCCCTAAGCTACCTCTTCCTCTAGGAATTGGGCTTCGTACAAATCACTGTAATACCCACCCTTCTTTAAAAGTTCTTGATGGTTACCTATTTCCACGATTTGTCCAGCATCCATTACGATGATTTTGTCCGCCTTTTTGATGGTGGCCAAGCGGTGGGCAATGATGATGGAGGTTCTTCCTTCGGTAATTTTGTCCGTAGCCTGTTGAATCAATTGTTCTGAATACGTATCCACAGAGGAGGTGGCCTCGTCCAAAATAAGGATACTTGGGTTACTCACATAGGCCCGTAAAAAGGCAATGAGCTGGCGCTGCCCGCTGGAAAGCATGGTGCCGCGTTCCTTAACATTATAGAGATAACCTTCTGGTAAGCTAGAGATAAACCCATGCACCCCAATCTGCTTTGCGGCCTGCTCAATATCCGCCAAACTAACAGCCTCATCTTTAAGGGATATATTATTGGCTATAGAATCAGCAAAAAGGAAAACATCTTGCAAAACAATGGCTATATGGGAACGTAGGGATTTTAAGGTATACTCTTTTATATCATGTCCGTCAATCAAAATGGAGCCTGAATCAATTTCGTAAAAACGATTGAGCAAGTTGATAATAGTGGATTTTCCTGCGCCTGTTGCACCAACTATGGCGACGGTCTCACCGGCTTCCACATCAAAGGAAATTCCGTGCAATACCTCTTCGTCCTCCACATAGCTAAACTTCACATCTAAAAAGGATAATGCCCCTTTTACATCAGGTTTTTCAAAGGTTCCCTTGTCCGCAATCTGACTATCGGTATCCAAAATTCTAAATACCCTATTAGCCGCTACCATTCCCATTTGTAGCGTATTGAATTTATCCGCTATTTGGCGTAGGGGGCGGAACAGTAAATCCATCAAAAAGAAAAAAGCGAATATGGAACCCGTATCATTGAGACTCACATTGTCTATATTCTGAACCACTCCAAAATAGACCACCAAGCCAATACCTATGGAATAGGAAATTTCAGCTATAGGAAAGAAAATAGAGTTGTACCAAACCGTTCGTAACCATGCATTTTGATGCTTTTCATTGATGTCCCTAAACTTCCTCTTTTCAATTTCTTCGCGATTGAAGAGCTGCACGATCTTCATACCGGCAATACGCTCCTGCACAAAGGAATTAAGATTTGCCACCTGTGCGCGTACCTCAATAAAAGCAACTTTCATCGCCTGCTGAAACAGACGTGTCGCTATCAAAATAATAGGAAGGATGGCGAATACGATCACGGCCAATTTCCAATTAATGTAAAGCATTATCCCTGCAGCGGAAAGCATTTTTAGCGTATCCGCGACAATGACAAAAAAACCTTGACTGAAAATCTCCCCAATACGCTGCATATCGGCCACGGCCCTAGTGACCAGTACTCCAATGGAGGAATTATCAAAATAGGTCATCTTAAAGCCCATCATCCGTTGGAACAATCTCACCCTGATATCTTTGATTACCGATTCTCCCAAAAGATTGGCGTAGTAATTAAAGGACAGTTGACAAATCACCTGGCCTAAAAGTGCACCC